>JAKEHD010000045.1 GCA_022615215.1 Blastocatellia bacterium | reverse complement strand
TTGCGGCGCACTCCAAATATGTTCTGCATTTGCGGAAAAACTTTCATTTTATCCCGCGCGCAGTATATTCACTGTCGGGCTTCGAGCCAATGAGCTTTGCATAATCAACACCTCTAACGCGATGAAATGATTGCAACGCGAAGCCTGCTGCCGCATAAAGGTCGTTTGATTATTACTAATCCCGACTTTGAAAAACCGGGCTAAGGTCGTAGATCGGGGGCATTGCGCGACCGGGCCGCGCAACCCCCCAGAAGCGTAGTGTTATGCCGCTACTTGCGGATCTCCCGAAAGTTTTAGGTGGAATTGCTCTAACACCTCTGAATAGGTGGATTCGAACCTATCGAATTCCGGTACCTCTTCGAAGGCCCGAGAAGCCGGGAAAAGTATTTCCTGATTCGTAACGGCGCTTAAAATGTATGCTAACTGCCAGAGGCGCATCTTGGGGTATGTCATGATGAACGGCCCGATAGGGTCGATCGGAGCTACAGGAAACACGCCCTTGAGCGCTTCGTAAATGTTGAAAGTGTCTTCTGGAAGCAGAAATTCACCTGGGTGGGTTCCGCTACAGCCACCCCGACAGACACAGCCTCCTTCATTGTCACATTGGTATTGGCACCAGGCCGTTTGACCTTCGGGGCAATGGACTTCGCACTGTTCGCCACAGTTTGCAACATTACTCATATCGACTCTCCTTTTTAGTAGTTTGTTGGACATCTAACATCAAGGCCAACCTCGACGCGGAGGTTGCCTCATTCTGTTGCTGTCTGCCACTCTGAAAAGGGCGGCTGAACGTATCGTTATGCCGTCTGTGGTCGGCGTAACAGGTTATTCTATGGTTTCCGTACGCAAACTTCGTCGCCCCTGCGCCACTGCTCCATAAGGCTTTCTGCGAATGCTCCGGCAACTTCCCCGATCAGGCCGTCCAGGAACGGACGGGCGCGCGCCCGTCCGTTCCTGGGTTCGATCACAGGCCGCTCTCGCTCGAAAACTCCCGCTAGAGGGTCACGCTTGAGGGCACGGTCGATTCCTGCGTCCACCGCGCGGCTCACTGCACCTGCTACATCTATGGTCCCGACCGTATTCGGTATCGGCGCGGCAGTGCCGACATAGGAGCGGTACGCGATTACGCGACCACGCTCCGCCTGGGCAAGGTTATAAGGATCGTTGCGGGCGTAGCTGTAACGGGTCGCTCTCCATTCAAATGCGCTCTGAGCGGGCGAAATATAGGACTTCAAGAACGGGCTGTAATAGCGCAGGGTGGATGTGAAATGAAGACCCGTCTCCTCATCGCGGTAATGGCCCATCAATCGCCAGGGCTGATGCACCCTGTGTACCTCTACTTTCGCCCACCCGAACGGCTCATAAACAGCCCGCCATGCGACTTTGCCGTCCGAATCAAAAACTCTTATTACCGCACCGCGAGGTGAAGTCTGGAGCCAGAAAGCGCGGCCCGGTTCGCGGAAGGCGATAGGCGTTATACCGCCCGGCAGGAATATATAATCACGCCTGAGCGCATGAGCTTCCTCATGTTCTCGAAACTCCTCCCATAGCAGTTGGCGGCCCGCCCAACCATAACGCCAGGTCGAGCGCCCGCAGGTCTTCAACACGCGGCGGCCGAGGGCGTCGTATTCGAACCTGAGCGCCTTGCCCTCGACGCTCGCGTAGACGAGCGTGCCGTCAGACGAGTATTCGCACTCAATCCATCCCTTCTCGCCGGGCATCCGCCGCATGTTTCCTGACGGGTCGTACTCTATCTGGTTCGGGCCATAACTGAGAGGCTCGTCCATAAGGCCAACTTCTATTTCAAGCCCGCGATAGCTGGTAAGATTGCCCTTCGCGTCGTAGCTATAACCGGCCAGGGGCTTGCCTGTCAGCGCGTCTATCTCAAAACGAATTCGTCCCTCGGCGTCCCGGTTGAACCGTCTCGATATGCGGTCCCGCGATCGCTCGCCCCAGGAGTCCGTGTAGCCGATAATCTGTTCGCCCGTGTCATAAGTGTATGACTGTTCGCCCAACTCTCTGCCATACTTGTCGCGTCCAGTAGCGCGCTCCAGAGGTCCCGCGCGCGGGTGCTCGCGTTTCTCTATGACTCCATTGCCGTAACGAATCTCCGTTAGAGTCCCATCCGGCCCATATATAAAACTACTCAGCCGCCCTTCCAAATCTTTTACAGCGATGATTCTTCCGTCCTCATCGTACTGGTATTCGATCTCGCAGCCTTGAGAGGCTGTGAGTTTGACAAGCCGCCCTTCCCGATCATAGTCGTACTTGACAATTCCTGCGGAAGTGGCTTCCGTGACAGGTCTCCCGGCGTCGTCATAAGCGCAATCGATGGCTCCCCAATCATTGCGGGCGGTGAGAGAGCGACATAAGGATTTATTTCCTGCCTTCTCGTCAAACTCATATTCGATTTTCGCTCCATCGGGCCGGAGGATGCTCGCAATACGCCGCGGCTCGTTCAGTACGTGAATGACCTTTTCTCCGTCGCGCTTTGTGATAGTCGCGGTATTCGTGTCCGGGTCGAACTCGTATTGCAGGCGGGAACCGTCAGGAAAAATTATTGATTGCGCTCCATCTTCTTCATCAGTTTCAAAGACGGTCGTTCGCCCCAGAGGATCGGTTACAGACAGCAACCGCCCATCTTCGCTGCGGTTGAAGAAGGTCGCCCGGCCTGCTCGATCCGTTATGGAGATCAGGCGGCCCGCGATACCGTATGTCAGGCGAATCTCTTTGTCGTCGGGGTACTTCGCCGACAGGAAGCGACCATCCGTCTCGTAGCGGAGCGCGTATTCGCAAAGACCCGCGCGCTTCAGTTCGCAGATATTGCCCCTTTCATCGAGCCGAATCGCCACTCGCTCGCCGCCGGGAGTCGTTATGGCAACCAGTCGTCCTTCCGTATCGTAGCTGAACTCGTATTGCGCGCCGGATGGAGTTATCAGTCTGGCGGGGAGACTGTCCGTGTGGAACGACAGGCGCGTCTTATGTCCGAGGGCGTCGGTAACATAGAAGGAAGATTTCCTTATATCTATGTCGCCGCTTGTCTCATCCACTTCGACCTGAACGCCCCGCGTCTGCAAATCATGCAGTATGCGGTCAGGGGCCCGCGCGCGCATAGGGGCGCGAAAAATGTCGATCTGTTTCTGGCGAATCTTCAGCATAGTCGATACACTATTTCTCTGTTGTCCGTAGCCAGGGGCCGCAAGATCAACCACAGTGGAAGGCAGAAGCCCTCTACAGACACAGATAAAACTCTCTCTTCTATCTATCTGTGATATCTGTGTAATCTGTGGTCAAAAACGAACGGACCACTGACCAGTGACCACTCGATCATGAATCCTGATCCCAATACGCCTTCCATTCCATCCGTCGGTTCCACGGATAAGTTTTTTCTAAATCGAGCGAAGAAGAGACTCCCAGCAGAAACGACTCGGCTACGTTTGCCGGAAGCCTTTCTGTTGTTATCCACCGACAGTAGAGAGTCTCCCGCATCTGCCGGATGGCCGGATTGTGGCTCGCTCGGTAGTGGGTGTACAGTCGGTCCCTGATCGTAGTCTTCCAGGCTCTCCCGAGATACCTGGGAATAAACGAGACGCCTGACAAGACCCCGATTTCATACACACCATGTCGATCAGGTGTTAGTAAGTATTGAGACAATCGCACGGGAGGGCTGGACCAACTCGCGCGGTTTACAGAACCTGTAGTTTTGCTCGGACTTGTCATAAGTTACCTCCTTCAGAAATCCGACTAACCGCCTATCATCACCGTAAAATCTCCCCTGACGATCTTGTTGGGTGGCCCGACAGCTTCCAGAACCGTGTCGCCCATACGGCAGGCGGGCAGGTTATTGATCAAAACGGTTTGAGAGCCATCTATTACTACGCCCGGCCCGTGCGGCGGTATGGGCAGAGGCGTCGTGCAGGCATGAATGTCTGCTCCGGCGGCGGCGCTCGTGATGGCGCTCCCCATTGAAGCCACCGCCGCCGCTTTCGCAGATTCCTCGGCGGCCTTTGCAGCGGGCGCTCCCGGAGTTCCGGCCGCGGCCAATGTGGCCGCCTCGGCAGTTTTAATCGCGGCATCAGACACTTGCTTGGCCGCCTGCAAAGCCGCAGCAGCGGCAGCGGGTACGCCGCGCCAGGCGGGCAAATATCCTATGAGAACATTCGGGCTGCCCGGTCCCGGCGTAAGGACGGGCGGCAGTGGATGGGCCACGTTATCTGTCACTCTGGCGGCTGGCGGCATGCAACTCTCTCCTCAATCCGATTCGAGCAGTATCCTTTTTTGTTTCAAGGAGCCGGAGACGGCATAAAGATTTCTTTCTTGCTGAAAGCGCAAGACCGCCTTCGGCTCTTCGTCTTCAAGAAAATAGTATGTGACCGGGCCGAACAGGGTCGCCGTCTCTTCTGCGTTGCAGGTCGGCAGGTACAATCTGAGCACCCTCGGATCATAATAGCGAAAGTACATGGGTTTTCCTTGAGGGTCGTAGACTATTATGAAAGCGCGAAAGTGGCGGCGCAGGCTGCGGAGGAGCGAAGAGCGGACTCGCTGCGCCGCCCATAAGTCGGCGCGGGCGATTGCGAATATGCCCCAGTGCCGGCCCCATCCTTTCTCTATTACCCAATCGGTGAAATCGGAGTTCGGAAGAAGCTCTACAAGGTAAGGCGCTACCTCTGCCATGTCGGGTTCGAGTTCTCCGCGATAGAGACATACATAGTCCGGCTGACAGGCATATAGTTTCCCTAAAAGACCGGGCACGGATGCGCCATCGAGTACGGCGAACACGTTGGCCCCTTCATCAGAAAACAGATGGTCTCTTACCTGTTCGGCGATACCTTCCATCATCATCCTCCCACTTCGACAAACGGCGTTCCGAACCGCGCCGCGCTCTGCCGTAGCTTTGCGCCCGTGCTATAGGAATTGGGAACAGAAGGTCTCTTGGGCGGCGGCAATTCCTGTTTTTGACCCGGCTCACCTGTGTCTGCTTCTACGGGTTGTTGAGGCGATTCGGGCGATGAACCCGACCCCGAACCGGCTGACCCGCCGCTGTTCAAAAGGATCGGCATTCCTGATATGGTGACTCCCGCAGGCCCCACCACTATAAACCCGCCTCCCGCTTTCAGGGTTATGCTCACCCCGGCCTCTATGACCACGTTCATTCCGGCCTTGAGGTGTATCTCCATTCCGGCGTCGAGGGCATGACGCGCGCCCACCTTCTCCTGCCGGTCCATCCCCGCCTCGATAGAGACGCTGCCGTCGACCTTCTCGTTGTGATCGCCTTTGACGCGCAGTGAAAGGTCTCCTCCGACCTGTTCCAATCGGTCTCCTTCGACGATGAAATGAGAGTCGTGGCCTACGATTTCCTTGCGGTCGTTCTTTATGCGTATCTCTTTATTCTTTTCCGCATGTATGAATATCTGCTCGTCGCCCTTTTTATCCTCGAATCGAATTTCGTTGAAACCGCCGCCGCCCTTCGACGACAGGGATTTGATGGCGCTCTTGGTCTTTTCGGTCGGCAACTCGTAAGGAGGCATAGAGTTCCCGTTATAGACGCGCCCTGTGATTATAGGCCGATCCGGGTCGCCCTCAAGAAAATCGACTATCACCTCCTGGCACGCGAATCTCACTTATCTGTCCGATGAGCGCGCGCTCTTTTTCCCACTGGAGGTTCAATTGGCGCAGCCCCTCTTCTACTTTCGACCTTGCAGCCATCAACTCCTCGATGCGCTTGCTATGGTCTGCGCCGGTGATGGCTTCGCGTTCGAGAGCGCCTATCTCGGTTGTGAGTTGCTGGATTCGTCTCTGCGCGTCTTCGACGGCGGGCGGTATGGCTGCCTGCCCTATTGCGACTCGCGCGCAGGCCGTATCCAACACGCTGACAGACTTATCGGGCAGTTGGCGGCCTGAGATGTAGCGGTGTGAAAGCCTGACGCCGTCTTCGACCGCTTCATCGAGAATGCGCACCCTGTGATGGTTTTCGAGAACTTCGGTCAGCCCGCGCATCATCACTATAGCTTGCTGTTCGGTCGGCTCTTCGACCTTCACGACCTGAAACCTTCGCGCAAGCGCGGCGTCCTTCTCGAAATACTTTTTATACTCGGCCCATGTGGTCGCGGCGATTGTGCGAAGTTCGCCGCGCGCCAGCGCCGGTTTCAGAAGGTTCGCCGCATCGCTCTGACCTGCCTGCCCGCCCGCGCCTATCATCGTGTGCGCCTCGTCTATGAAAAGTATGATCGGCTGCGGCGAGGATTTTACTTCTGCGATTACCGACTTGAGGCGGTTCTCGAATTCGCCCTTGATGCCCGCGCCCGCCTGAAGAAGTCCGAGGTCGAGCGTGCGAAGCGATACGTTTTTGAGCGGCGGAGGCACGTCGCCCTGAGCTATGCGGAGCGCGAATCCCTCGACCACTGCGGTCTTGCCGACGCCCGCCTCGCCCGTCATTATGGGATTGTTCTGGCGTCGGCGGGTGAGTATGTCGATTATCTGTCGTATCTCGAAGTCGCGGCCGAGCGCGACGCTATAGGCTCGCGCGACAACTCAGGCTCATAGTCGATCAAGCGGTCGAAGACCGAAGGGGTTATTCGAACTTCGTTGTCAGTCCTCGGCATGGATTCCTCTCGGACGCATAAAGCAGCTATCAGCTATCAGCTATCAGCTATCA
>JAKEHD010000335.1 GCA_022615215.1 Blastocatellia bacterium | reverse complement strand
GTGAAATCTGCGCTGATTTTCGACTACGCGCAGGCAGCTTGATTGCACAAGTCTGGTATTATCAACAAATATGATTTCATGCCTCCCGTGAACGCTTACAAGATTTCTTTCTTCGTCGTGCTACTGACATGCGGCAACTCGCAGGCGATTCCGATTGCCGGTCTTCTACTTTGCGAGCGCGCGGTTGATGGCCTCGTCAAGCGCGCGGGCGTGAGATTTTGTGTAGCCTACGAGATGATAAGCCACACGTCCGCTGCGGTCGAAGACGAGCGTCTGCGGGATAGCGGTTTCCACCTCGCCCAGGTAGGCGATGAACATATCGTCGGTGGCCCTTCCGACCGTGTAGTTGATGTTGTAATGGTCTATGAATCGGCGAATGTCTTCGGGGCTTGAGCGGCCGCGGTCGTCTATGTGCAGGCCGACGACCTCCACTCCGCGCTCGCGGTTCTCCCTGGCTATGCGGGTCAGTTGAGGAACCTCTTCCCGGCACGGAGGGCACCAGGTCGCCCAGAAATCGAGCACCACTACTTTGCCTCGATACTCGGACAGCTTGATCGTGCGGCCGTCCATGGTAATCACGTCGAAGTCGGGTGGCGTTTCCACGCCCTCGGTGCCCGGCAGAGCCACACGCGAATCGGTCTTCACTTCCGGGTGATTCGAAAAGAGCATGTACCCTGTGGTCGCCATCAAAACGATGACGGCCGAGGTTGCAATGATGCGGCCCGTCGTCCAGAGCGGCTCGTTCGATCTGTTCTCTTCAGACATTCGTTCCTCCTGCGCAAACTGCCGGGCGATAAGTCCGGCGCTCTCTCATGAAGGGCTTTCCCGATTCAGTGATTCTATCACTCCTGATGATTCTCGACGGTCTCTTCAATATCGGTCAACGGGACAGACACCTGATACTCTTCGGACGCCCAGTTGCCGAGATCTATTATGCGGCATCGCTCGGAGCAAAACGGGCGATCAGGATTGTCTTTCCACTCGGTCGGCTTGCCGCACATAGGACATTTCATAAGCCAAATCTTTCCCCGCTTCATTACGACTTTCGATTTTACAATGATACTACGAAACCCGCCCCGCCCGCAGCACGGAGCCGCGCGCAAGAGGGAGAATGCTTTAAGATGTGAATGAATCGTTCGCGTGACGCTTGACTATCTCTGGTCGGCGGCTCTACGCTACCTTTAATCATTAAGCGATATGAAGGAAAATTATATGACTACTATGACCCTTGAAGATAGAGTCGAACTCCTGGAAAACGAGATGCGCCTGTTGAAATCTGTTGTCCAACAAGCGAAGGAGAATCAGCAACCCTGGTGGGAACAGCTTGCCGGAGAGTTCAAAGACGATCCCGTATTCGACGAAATCGTCGAATACGGGCGAAAGTATCGCGAATCGCTTGATCGCCAAACCCGATTATAATTCTCGACACCGACCACATTACCCTGATACAACGTGAGACGGAACCTGCCCTAAATCATGTGATATATCACTAATGCTGCGCGCGAAAACACAGATAAGACTATTGCTGATTTGTAGAATAAGCAAATAGATGGTCTTTATGGCAGCTTTTCGCGGGCCCCAACGGCAGCGAATCTGATATGACAGATTTGCAAATCGCCTTGACACCCGATTGAGCGGTCTTCATACTTTGCGCATTCGTCCTGGAATTTTATCGACCAGGCAGCGGAGCGGCGAGCGCGAAGGCCGCGTCAAAACCGGGCTGGGATGAGGTTTCTCTCTCAAGCAGGATCAGGAGCGGATATGAGCACACACATTTCCAACGCGCAGGCCGTGACTGTTTCAGACGCGGCATGGGAAGCTATTCAGGGGGCTTACGATTTGCAAGTACATGTCGCCCCGGATGTGATCGAACGGCGAACGGATGACATCGATCTGGCAAGGGATTTTCTCGCGCGCGGTCTGCGAGGCTTCGTGCTCAAGTCGCATTACATACCGACTGCCGAACGCGCGAAGGTCGTGGCGCGCGCCGTGCCGGGAATCGAGTCCTACGGCGCGATCGCGCTCAATCACAGCATAGGCGGACTGAACGCGGTCGCAGTCGAGATCGCGGGCCGTTCCGGAAACAAGATAGTCTGGTTCCCGACCGTAGACGCCGCGAATGAGACTGCGGGCCGGCCCGACGGCGGCAATGAGAAGCTGCCCTTCTGGGCGAAGATTCAGCGCGAGATCGCCGCAGCGGGCATCACACGTCCGCCTATAACCGTGCTCGATTCGCAAGGGGGCATTTCAGAAGAGACTCGCCAGTGCCTTGAACTCATTGCGAAGTACGATATGATTTTGGCGACGGGGCATCTCGGCCGTCACGAAATCTTTCCGCTCGTGCTTGTGGCGCGCGAGCTTGGCGTCGAGAGAATAGTCATCACGCACGCCGAGTTCCCCTCTCAGAATCTCACGGGCGACGAGCAGTGGGAACTGGCCGGAATGGGCGCGATCATCGAGCATTGCTTCACGACATATCATACGAACAAGGCTCCCTGGGAGGCGGTCTATGCAAACATTCGACGGGCTGGCGTCGAGCATAGTATGCTTTCGACCGATCTCGGACAGGCGACCAATCCGCCCGTGGTTGAAGGCTTCGCGATGTTCGCCCAACGGCTGCTCGACGCGGGATTTACGGTCGCCGAGATCAACAGGATGTCGGCCGCGGTTCCTGCAAGCCTTGTAGAGTAACAGCCATCAGCCGTCAGCCATCAGCTATCAGCTAGTGGACTGATGGCTGAAGACTGATGGCTGACGGCTGAAATATATGGAATCCGGGAAAGATACAGTTCTGGTCGTAAGCGCACACGCCGCCGATTTCGTCTGGCGGGCAGGAGGCGCAATCGCGCTCTACAGTTCGCGCGGATGCCGAGTGCGCATCCTGTGCCTTTCGTATGGCGAGCGAGGCGAGTCTGAAAAGCTTTGGAGACAGCCAGAGATGACTCTCGATCAGGTGAAGAAAGCGCGGCGCGGCGAGGCAGAACGCGCGGCCGATGTATTGGGCGCAGAGATACGTTTCTTCGATGCCGGAGATTATCCGCTTCGGCCGACCCCGGAGCTTATCGAAGAACTGGTTCAGGAATTCCGCCGCGTTCAACCTACGATCGTTCTTACGCATTCGCTGATCGACCCCTACAACGGAGACCACGCCGAGGCGACGCGCCTGGCGATGAATGCGCGAGTCTATGCGCAGGCGGCGGGCTACCCGAGCGATGAGAAGAAACTCGGAGCGCCGCCCGTGCTCCTCTTCGAACCGCACCAGACAGAGATGTGCCAGTTCAAGCCGCAGGTGCTCTTGGACATCACTTCGGTCTTCGCAATCAAGCGCAAGGCGATGGAGTGCATGGAGGCGCAGGAACACCTATGGGAATACTATACAGATGTCGCCCGACGGCGCGGCACTCAGGCGGTGCGAAATTCCGGGAAGAAGGAAATCAAGTACGCTGAGGCATATCAGCGCGTCTATCCGCAAGTCACGGACGAGTTGTCATGAAGCACCGGATCATCCGAAAAATCGCGCGCGCCGACGCAGAAATAATTCAAACGCTCGGCCAGCAGGGCGTCGCTACCGTCCACGAAGCGCAGGGGCGCGCGGGGCTGATGCGCCCTTACATGCGCCCTATCTACGGGTCGGCAAAACTAGCGGCTTCGGCAGTGACGGTATCTTGTCAGCCAGGCGATAACCTGATGATTCACGCCGCGATAGAGGTCTGTCAGCCGGGCGATGTGCTGGTCGTGGTCCCGACCTCGGAATCTTTTGACGGCATGTTCGGCGAATTGCTTGCGACTTCGTGCCGGGCGCACGCCGTAGCGGGGCTGGTCATAGATGCAGGGGTGCGCGACGTGGCGGACCTTACGGCGATGAATTTTCCCGTATGGTCGCGCGCCATCTCCGCTCAGGGCACGGTCAAGGCCAGCCCCGGTTCGGTCAATGTCGAAGTGGTCTGCGCGGGCGCTCTGGTCCGCCCCGGTGATTGCATAGTCGGCGATCAGGATGGCGTCGTCGTGGTGAAGAGAGCGCGCGCGGCAGAGGTGGCGCGACTCGGTGCAGCGCGAATAGAGAGAGAAAGAAAAAACCGCGAGCGATTACGCGCGGGCGAACTCGGAGTCGACTTTTACGGACTGCGGGCCAAACTGGTCGAACTTGGAGTCGAGTATGTAGACGAGGAAAGTGAGATGTGAGATAGTCTCGGAAAGCAGCTATAGATGCAAACCCCTGATAGTTGGAAGAGGATAAAACAATGAAGACAGTGAAGTACACTTACTGGCAGGATGAGGACATGTGGCTTGGATATCTGGAAGAGTACGCTGATTACTGGACTCAAGGCGAAACGAGAGAAGAATTGGAAGAGAATCTGAGAGATATCTATAGAGAACTTACGAGCGGAAGTATTCCTTGTGTCCGCAGGGTTGCCCAACTGGAATTCGCATGAAGCGAACATACTTGGTACACGAAGTAGCTAACCGAAGATGACCGGGATTCTACAAAGCAGAGATGAGGAGGAGGGTCATGGGTGAAATCGTGGCGGCCCTTGCTACCTGTCACGCGCCGCAGTTGTTCACTTATCCGCAGGACGAAGATCACGCGCAACTCGACGCATCGGTCGCCGCCATGCGCGAACTCGGGAAGATTCTCGATGAGACCGCGCCCGATGTTGCGATCTTTTTGGGCAGCGATCACCTTGAGACATTCTCCATAAGCTGCGTGCCGACCTTCGCCATCGTGGCCGGGAGCCGCGCCCTCGCCGAATTCGCGGGCCGCCGCTACGACCTGCCCGTTCACAGAGAGATGGCCGAGGACTTCCTGAACAACCTTGTTCGCGCCGGGTTCGACCTGGCTTATTCGGAAGACGCTCTTCTAGGGCACACCTTCGCCGTTCCGTTCGAGTTCGTGCTCGAAGGCCGCCCGATTCCCGTTGTGCCTTTTCATACGAACGTCTACATGCCGCCCCTGCCCGGTCCCCGTCGATGCGCCGCGCTCGGACGTGAGATCGCTGAAATAATCGCTTCGCGGACGGAACGCGTGGCGCTGATTGCGAGCGGCGGGATGTCTCATTATCCCGGAACCTGGAAGTACCCTGAGCCGGAGTTCGAATTCGACCGTTGGATGATAGGTGAATTGGAACGAGGCAACGCGGACGCTTTGCTCGATATGACGGTCGAGCAACTTGACGAGGTGGGAAACACGGAATTACTAAACTGGGCGGTCATGCTCGGCGCGATAGGCGATCAGCCGGGCGAGCTTTTGCAGTACACGCCGACCTGGCATCATGGGCATGCGGTGATGCGCTTCCTTCCGGCCAGGCCAAAGGCGACTGCCTCGACAGTCTCGGATCAAACGCCCGGTCGATATGAGTTCAAGAACAAGGGATTTGAGTTTTACAAGCACCCGCCCGCTTCGGCCTACAAGTTGAACAAGCTGCTCTTCGACGTGCGAACCGATTCCGAGTTGCGTCGTCGGTTGCTCGTCGACCTCGACGGGGTCGCAGCCGAATGGGGACTGAACGCCGAAGAGAAGGAGGCCACACAAGCGATTGCATCGGTCGGCACTACCGAGCGCGTCAGCGATAATGCGGCAATCCTTGTCAAAGCGGGCGCGCACCCGCTGCAAGCTCTGATGACGCTGCACGCCGTCCACGGAGAATTCCGTAGACTTAGGCAGGAAGCTGAAAACCAGGAATAGAAAAAAAGGAAAAGGACCATGAGTCGTTTGAAAGATCGTGTGGCAGTCGTATCAGGCGCGGCCACGGGCCTCGGCCGCGCGGCGGCGCTGAGGCTCGCCGCCGAAGGCGCAAGGATTGAAATCCTCGATATCAAAGACGCTTCGGAAACGGTCGGCGAAATTCGCGCGGCGGGCGGAGAAGCAAACGCCGAGCTATGCGATGTGACGAACGAGGAGCAGATAGCCGAAGCCGTCCGGGCAATCGAGGAGCGGCATGGCAAAGTAGACATCCTCGTCAACAACGCGGGCATACTGTCGGGCCGCACGCCATGGCATGAGCTTACTTACGAGGAGATGAATCGATTCGTCCAGATCAACTATCTCGGCTATTTCAACGTCTCGAAGGCCGTCTATCCGCTGCTCAAGAAGAGCCGGCACGGGCGCATAATCAACGTGGCGTCGCGGACTTATTTCCTCGCGAATCCCGGCCAGATGGCCTACGTCGCGGCAAAGGGGGCGGTGATGGGAATGACGCGCGTGATGGCTAAAGAACTCGGCGAAGAGGGCATAACCGTAAACGCCGTCGCGCCGGGGATGGTGGCGACGCCCGGAACCGAGGCGCACTCGAACGAAGAAGCCTTCAATCGCGTGATGATGAATCAGGCGATCAAGAAACGGGTCACGCCTGAGCACTTCGCCGCCCTGATAGCCTTTATCGCAAGCGACGACGCCGAGATGATAACAGGGCAGATGATACTCTGCGACGGCGGCGGATACTTGCACTGAAGCAGCCGTCAGTCTTCAGCTATCAGTCTTCAGCCATCAGCCGTCAGCCGTCAGTGCAGAGAGAGAGGAACGAAGATCAACCACCGCATTACACTGATGACACAGACTTCAGTAGCCCGACCGTGAGGGAGGGTTTATCTGTGAAATCTGTGTAATACGGTGGTTAAAGAGCTGATAGCTGATAGCTGATCCGAGGCGACTTATAATGAATAGTCCAGCCATCGGCTTTATAGGTTTTGGCGAGGCGGGGTTCAATCTCGCACGGGGACTCGGCGGCGCGGGCGTCGCTCGCTTATTCGCTTATGACATCAATACGCACACGCCGCGACTCGGAGAGAAGATTCGTCGGCGCGCAGAGGAGAGCGAGACCCGACTGCTCGATTCGTCAGAGAGCCTTGCCCGCGCGAGCGACATTCTATTATCTACGGTCACGGCGAACGCCGCATCGGAAGCCGCCTGCGAGACCGCGCCTTATCTCGAATCGCGGCACATCTACGCTGATCTTAATTCAATCTCCCCTGCGCTCAAGCAATCGATAGAACAGATCATCACACAAAGCGGCGCGCGTTTCGTGGAAGCGGCCATTATGTCGGCCGTTCCGGCGCACGGCCATCGCGTGCCGATGTTGCTTGGCGGCGCTCACGCTCAATCGCTCGTCGAGTTGCTTTCGCCTTACGGGATGCGACTCGAAGTGATCTCTGACAAGGTAGGCGCTGCATCCGCCATCAAGATGTGCCGCAGCATCATGATTAAAGGTTTGGAGGCGCTGCTGTTTGAATGCGTGCTGGGCGCAAGCCGCTATGGCGCGGACGAGCGAGTGTTCGCGTCGCTCGCTGAGTCGCTTCCGGGAATCGATTGGAGCAAGCTTGCCGACTACATGATAGGCCGCGTCGTCGAGCACGGCGAGCGCCGCGCGCGTGAGATGGAAGAGGTCGCGGAAACCTTGCGCGCGGCGGGCGTTGAGCCGATGATGGCCGAAGCCATAGCGCGCCGCCAGGAATGGGGCGCGCGACTCAACCTTATGGAGACGTTCGAAGGCCGCGTGCCGGAGAGTTATCGCGAGGTACTGCGAGCCATCGCGGATAATGCGGCCGAAATCAATGCGTCGAGGTAACGAGACAATGTTCAAAATCGAAAGCGGGCAGTTGCATATTTTGTTACGAGTGAGCGGACGGCTTTTCATCTTTCCGGCTTTGCTTCTGGTCGCGGCTTTCGCGCTCGCTTCTTCTGCGCAAGCGCAGAACGGGTCGCAGTTCACCAGTTGGAAATCGTCATTGAATGATGGAGCAGCCTTCAAGCCAAAGAGCGATTGCAGCGCGCTCGTCAGCCTGACCGGGTATGAGTTCTCGATTGAGACGGCCGCTCTCGTTCAGGCGACGGGCGATCTACCTGAGCATTGCCGCGTGACCGGCCAAATCCTGCCTGAGATACGCTTCGAACTGAGCCTGCCCGCATCCTGGAACAATCGGTTCTACATGTTCGGGAACGGCGGTTATGCGGGCGAGAATCTCGCGTCACCGCTGCGCGCGGGGTCTCGCAACAGGGCGCTGAAGGCCGGATTCGCCGTCGCCCAGACCAACACAGGGCACGACGCTGCAATCGAGCCGCTCGGCTCATTCGCCGTCGACCGGCAGAAGTTGCTCGACTATGCCTGGCGCGCGGTGCATGTCACGGCGGAGACCTCTAAAAGGATAATCCAGACCTACTACGGACGGGCCGCGAGCCGGTCTTACTTCGACGGTTGCTCGACCGGTGGAAGGCAGGGCTTAATGTCCGCACAGCGTTTCCCGGATGACTTCGATGGGGTAGTGGTCGGCGCGCCCGTGCTCGATTTTTCGGGCACGATGATGAGTTACATATCGAACGCCCGCGCGCTCGAAGCTGCTCCTATACCGCCTGAAAAGTTGAAGATCATAGCCGAGCGCGTGTACGCAAAATGCGACGGCGCAGATGGTCTGGTTGACGCGCTTGTCGCAGACCCGCGACGATGCCGGTTCGATCCGAGCAAGGACTTGCCGATCTGCTCAAACGACGCGGACGGGCGAGACTGTTTCACTGCGGCTCAGATTCGCGCGCTTGAAGCGATTTATCGCGGAGCGCAAAGCGGTGGAAAGCCTCTATTTTTCGGGCAGCCGGTCGGCGCTGAAATCGAGATGCCTGCTCAGGGCCGTGTGCGTAGCGGATGGAGCGGATGGATAATCGCGCCCGGCGGACGCACGATATCGGCCGCCTTTTCGGAGACGTTTTTTCGGTACATGGCTTTCGGGAAGCCCGACCCGAATTATGATTTGAAGTCGTTCAACTTCGAGAGTGACCCCGCGCGGCTTGAATCCATCAGCGGCATCCTCGATGCGACCAACACGGACCTCTCACGATTCAAGGCGCGCGGCGGCCGTATCATTATGTATTTCGGCTGGGCCGACACAGCTTTGAACCCGCTGATGGGCATCGACTACTACGAAAAGGTCGGCGCGCGAATGGGAGGGTCGACCGAGGACTTCTTCAGGTTGTTTATGATTCCGGGAATGGCGCATTGCAGAGGCGGCGTCGGCACTGACGAATTCGACGCTCTCACGCCGCTCGTCGAATGGGTTGAGAAAGGAGTTGCGCCCGATCATATACAGGCTTCGCAGAGGCGGGGCGGAAAGCTTGTTCGGACACGGCCCTTGTGCCCCTATCCACAGGTCGCAAAGTACAAAGGGACCGGCCGGGCCGATACGGCGCAAAGCTTCGTTTGTGTGAAACCATAGTCTGAAGGTTAATTCCCAAGAACCAATTTGAAACCCACCCTTTCCATTCTCCAATGCAGGGCATCGGTTTGGTTTTCTGAAGGCTCTGTTATATGATGTCCCATCCGATGAGCGATTCGCTTATGTCGCAATTTCAAATCCTGGCTTAACTGAAGGCAAACCATCAGTGATCTCACAGGTTGTATCCAAGTACCGCATGATTAAGAAACGACTTGTGCTAGTTGATCTGGAAGCAACCAGACCAGAGAGTAAACGGGAGTTCAGAGTACCGCCTTTAGGCGGAAGGGGCCTAAGCGACCAAGCTAT
>JAKEHD010000334.1 GCA_022615215.1 Blastocatellia bacterium | reverse complement strand
GTTCGTGGCCGTGCTGATTTTCTGGACGATAAACGCAAGGCCGGCCGCAACAGTCGATGAAAAGGATAAACTCATAATCCATCTTCCGCCGGTTCGTCCGCCGAATATCGCTTTGCCTGAGTCCGACCGGCGGGCAGGCGGCGGAGGCGGTGGAGGCAGGGGAATGATACTGCCTGCCACCTTTGGAGAAAGGGATCCGTTTTTAAATCAAGATCCGCTAATCGCCCCTACCACGAGACCGCAACTCAAGCCTCCTGTTTTGCCGACTCAGGAATGGTTGCTCGGCGACCCGACTCATAACGTCACGCGCGACGCTCTGCTCCCGACGGGCATTCCTGATGGCGTGACTGGCCCGCCCTCCGACGGTCTTGGCTCAGGCGGCGGAATCGGCACCGGAAAAAAGGGCGGCATAGGACCGGGTGATGGACCCGGTTTCGGGCCAGGGGAAAAGGGTGGTCAGGGTGGCAAAGAATTCGGTCCTGGCGGCAATAATCGAAGAACGAGGGTTGTAGATCAAGTCGACTCGAAGCCTATACTTCTGAACCGGCCGCGGCCGAACTACACGGAGGAAGCTCGCAATGAAAAATTGCAGGGCACCGTGAGGGCGCAGGTTCTGGTCGGCGAAGACGGACGGGTCGAGCGAGTCCGGGTGATTCGCGGATTGTCTGCCGGTTTGACCGAAGAGGCCATACAGGCAGCCTCGCAGATGCGCTTCCGTCCGGCCACGAAAGACGGTCGTCCGGTCGCTCACTGGGTCACTCTCGAAATAGAGTTCAATCTAAGATGAGGATCAACATTCGATGAGGGCCGCAGTCTTTCAAACGGCTGCGGTTCTCACTTGAGTATGGATGCGGTTGTAGCTTTCAAGCATCTATTCCGAGAATCAAAACCGGGATGTCTATGTCTGCGGCTCCGCGATTCTCCAAATCCCAAACGAACTGTTCGAAGTAAGAAACTCCTGTCGACATATCGTCTGCAAATGCCTTCACAGGCACGATCTCAATCCCGCAGTTTATGTGTCCGAGGTTGCGAAAGATCGTCATCTTGGCACAAACGTTATAAACCATAAAAGCATACTTCCCGAACTGAACTTCAATGCCAAGCTTGTCCTTCACAAAATCCATCTCACGGAAAGCGCCTTTGTTCGTTGATCTGATCTTGTACTCTTTAACGAAGTGCGTTGTTGGGTAATCGCAGGCGACTCGAACGGGCGTCCAATCCCTGGCACTAAACTCGGCTTTAAATGCCTTGTTAATCGAAGGAGGGCTATAAAGCACGCGACCCGTCATAGTTTTCTCTTTGCTTACTTTTACTTTATGCACAGACGCATCGACTGCCTTGATAACGGCATTTACCTCGGTAAGCAAGATACTATAATTTTTAGTGATTTCCTCTTCGCCATCCTTGAAGGAATAAATTCCAGCTATCTTCATGATTCCGTCTCTTTGTTCAGCCATTCTATAGGAATTTGGCTGACCTTCTCTCTGCCCGTCGGCTGGTATATAGGCTTGCCGAGCGGGCGATAGCGAAGCTTGCCTGTGTAGAGATCGGCAATTCGCTGTCTTGCTATTTGAACGTACTCCTCTTCTTTTTCACAACCGAATGCGCGGCGCTTATGGCGCAAGGCCGCGAGCATTGCCGACCCTACGCCGGAGAATGGATCCAAAACCCAGTCGCCTTCATCGGTCAAAGCCAGCACGCATCTTTCGACCAACTCGATAGGAAACTGGCACGGGTGTATGGTCTTTTCTGGATGGTTCGCCTTCACATTGGGAATCTCCCAGAGCGAAGTCTCCCAATCCTGAATCACGATGCGCCAGACATCGGAAGGGTTTTTTCCGAGAGGATTGCCCGAAGGCTGGCCGCGCTTCTCGCCCTTGAAGTAAGTCTTACCGGGATACTTCGAGGGCACGCGCACGCTGTCGAGATTGAAAGTGTATGTGTCGCTCTTCGTAAACCATAAAAGCGTCTCGTACCTGCCGGAGAATCGCTTCGATGCATGAAGGCCATGCTCGAAATGCCAGACTATTCGATTTCGCAGCTTCAACCCGTGCGACTTGAAGAACGGATAATAGAAGATGTCCAGAGGAAAGACCTCTCCCTTCTCGACGTAGTTGCCCACCTGCCAGCAAACCGAGCCTTCAGGTGAAAGCACACGCACAAGCTCACTGACTATCGGGTTGAGGGCTTCGAGATAATCTTCGAGGTCTGTGGCCTTTTCATAAACCTTGCCGAGATTATAAGGCGGCGAAGTGATTATGAGTTTTGCAAACCCAGGGGGAAGAGCGCGCAAAGTCTCAAGGCACGCGCCCGGCGCTATGACCGCATCTGCCTCGGGACGGAAGGCGCTCGCGATTTCGTATTGCCACAGAGGGTCCGTTGTGGGATTTATGTCCATTGCGCCGCTATTTTATCAAAAGAATGTGCGGATCAGAAAACCTGTTGAAATCAGGCCGGAAATAGGCCACAGTCAGGACATGGGGCATAGAATCGCATTTACTGAAAATGCGATTGATGATTTCAAGGAGTGCGGGGAAAAAGTAAGGAAGAAAATGACAATCTCCTCCGTCTAAAAGCCGAGTACATTTCGATAGCGCAAACCGATTTCGGAGGGAGGATAAAATGAAACGAACTTTGCTCGCCCGTATCACCACGCTCGCGGCATCAGCCATCCTGGTGGCGACTTGCTCCATAGCCTTTACTCGCGGTTCGGCTGAAAATGCCTCTTCGCTGAAGAAGAGAACCGGGGCCTCATATAAATGGGTTCGTGCGACCGACAACTACGGCTGGGGAAATGGAAAAGTTTATGTACTCAACCTTGTCTCCTTTAACGACAGACTATGGGCTTTTGAGGATGAAGCGGTTCATTACTCAACAGATGGGAAGAACTGGACGCTCGCCACACGTCATGCCGGATGGCCCGGCAGCACCTTCTCAGGCAACACTCTGGTTTTCGACAATAAGATGTGGGTGCTAGGCGGATTCGTGGATAAACGGCTCAGAAACGATATCTGGTATTCGGTTGATGGGCGTGGCTGGACACGCGCGACCGAGCGCGCACCCTGGCAAGCGCGGCGCGGGCATCCGAGCGTAGCTTTCGACGGAAGGATCTGGATTATGGGCGGCAACAATCAGCAGGGCAATAAAAATGATGTCTGGTATTCGCCGGATGGAATTCAATGGACGAAAGCAACCGAACACGCAAAATGGTCTGAGCGCAGCGATCATCAGGCCCTGGTTTTCAAAGGCAAAATCTGGATACTGGGTGGAAGAGATCACACGGGCGAAAATCTCTACAATGATGTCTGGTACTCTGACGACGGTGTAAACTGGACACAGGCTGCTTCAAATGCTGAATGGGGCAAACGCCTGCGCCCTGCTGCCGTGGTTTTTGATGACAAGATGTGGGTGCTGGGCGGGTCTGGGAAAAACGATGCCTGGTATACGGATGACGGTATTCATTGGAAACAGGCTACAGCCAATACCGGATGGTTTCCGCGCTCTGGTTTGTCTTCCGCCGTGTTGAATAACAGACTCTGGATTATGGGTGGAAAGACAGGAGTATCGTCGAACAGCAATCCGCAGGACGTATGGTACATGGCTCCAGCTCCGAGACATTCGAGACGCTCCGCCTCTCGCTCCGAATCCTGGCTCGAATGATTTTTGCTCAACCGGCGGTGAGCGTCTTGTTAAGCTCTCCGATCAGGGCATCGGCCGCGCGGCGGTCTACCTGCTCGCCGTAAAGCGCGTCTACTATCGCGCTGTAGAGTCCATGTAGTTCGCGCCCTGTGGGTTCTGTCGGAGCGAGCCGCGCATTCAATTGAACCCGGCTGAGGTCGGCCGCAACACCGAGCGCCGGGCCGTTGACGGGTTCGAAATGAAAATACATCACGCCGCAAAACGCGAGCGGGCCGGTGCTTTCAATAATCGGAAGCCCATCCGATCGTCCGGCCGCTTCATCCGGCCTTCGAGCGCCTGCTACGGGAGGGCGCGGAGGCGCGCTGCCTATGCCTCCCTGCATGCTCAAAAGCTTTGCCTTCACGGGAGCGCGCACGCGCGGGCGGCCCTGCGGGTCTGTTATCGTGAGCCGCCCTTCGAGTTGCAATTTACCTTCGACGATCTCCGCCCTCGAAGGCGCGTAAGCGAATTTGTAACTCGCGCCCGCAACGTCGAAGCTGCCGCTGAAGTGGCGACCTCTGAGCAACCCGGCTATCGAGTGCAGGCGCATCTCCGCGCGTTTTTGCCCGTTCGTTTTTCTCTGCCTCAGTATCATCGAACCCTCCCTTCGGCGACGCGGCGAGGGGGCGACATAGGAGCGGCTACGCTCCGGCGACGCGGGGACCTGTTGCTTTAATCTCCGCGTCCCCGCGTCCCCGACTCGTAGTCGAGTCAACCGTCTCCGCGTCTGCTCCGCTTCTTCACAGATTGCCGCGCTTGTATTCGTCGGCCAGGTATTCGCATGCCCTCATGGTCAGCGCAAGTATCGTCAGCGTCGGGTTCTGGTTCGCGCACGTCACGAACGAAGCTCCGTCGACCACGAACAGATTCTTCACGTCCCAACTCTGATTGAATTTATTCAGGACCGAAGTCTTGGGGTCGTTGCCCATTCGCGCGGTGCCGAGTTCGTGAATGATGCGTCCGGGCGCGGTCATACGTCCCCCGGACCAGACCACCTCAGCGCCCGCCGCGCGCAATATCTCTACGCTCGTTTCGGCCGCGTCGCGCGCCATCTCGCGCTCGTTATCGGAATACTCCGCGTGCATCTTCAGCACGGGTATGCCCCACGCATCGACCACGCCGTCGGGGTCTATCTCGGCGTAGTTCTCGAACCTCGGCAACATCTCCGCTCGCGTAGTCATGCTGACGGGCGTGGTGTAGTAATGGCGCACACGCTTTTTGAACTCGGAGCCGAAGCCCGGCGTGAGGTCAGGGCTTTTGGCAAAGGCCGGATACCTTCCCATGCCTGAGCCGCACTCGAACCCGTAGCCGCGAATGAACTTCTGTTGCTTGGTCTCTTTGCTGATGTTGCGAAATCTCGGTATCAAAAGGCCCGACGCCTTGCCGTCTTCATTGACGGAATCGCGGCCCGCAAGAACATGAAAATATCCGCCCGCTCCGATTCCGCCGAAATGGTCCATCAGATAATGGCCGAGCACGCCTGATGAATTGCCCAACCCCTTCGGGTGCTGACGCGATTTCGAATTGAAGAGTATGCGCGTGCTCTCAAGCGTTGACGCGCCGAGCACGACCACCCGGCCGAGGACTTCTATCTCTTCGCGCGTAACACGGTCGACGAATGCGACGCCTTTGGCCTTGCCTGTGTTCGTGTCAACGATTATATGTCGCACTATGGAATTGGGCCTCAGCGTCATGCGGCCCGTCGCCTGTGCCACAGGCAGCGTCGAAGAGAGCGAGTTGAACATAGCGCCTATGTCGCAGCCGTCGCCGCAGTTGCCGCAGTAATGGCATTTCGCGCGCCCGCGCATGTGGCGTTTGGGCGTGCCTGTCAGCATAGCCACCCGCATGGGGATTCCGGCGCGACCGGTCTTTTCTGCCCCCTTGCGCAAGAGGTGCTCTCCGCAGGTGAGATTCATGGCGGGCATGAAATTTCCGTCGGGCAATTGCGGCAGACCGTCGCGCGAGCCGCTCACGCCGATGAACTCTTCCGCGCGGTCGTAGTAAGGGGCCATATCGCTGTAAGAGACAGGCCAGTCGTCGCCGAAGCCGTCGTGGGAAGCCGCCTTGAAATCGAGTTCAGACAAACGATAAGACATGCGGCCCCAATGCAGGGTCTTGCCGCCGACGATTCGAGCGCGCACCCATAGGAATGGTTTGCCCGGCTCTGTCGTGTAAGGATGCTCAGTGTCCTTGACATAGAAATGGCGGCTGAATTCGCCCGCCGTGTCCTGCATCCATTGTTCCTCGGCGCGCCAGCCGGGAGGGCCGTAGCCGCGATACATAGACTCGTAAGGCCAGCGATGCATGCTGAGGTCGCGCCGGGGATTGATGGGAGGGCCTGCTTCGAGGACGAGGACTTCCATTCCGCGTTCGGTAAGTTCTTTAGCGGCCATGCCGCCCGATGCGCCCGACCCGACGATTATTGCGTCATAGATTTTTTGTTGAGCCACGCTTTGCCTCCGGTTGTTGAAAATGGCGTGTGCGGAATTATATGAACTCAGGAAGAAAAAGGCAAAAGACAAAATCAGGGGTCAGGGGTCGGGGGCCGGGGGCCTTCGTGACGCGGTGAAGGGGCGACGCGGAGACGCGGAGACCTGTTAGTTGAATCCCCGCGTCTCCGTGTCTCCGTGTCTCCGTGTCCTCTCCTCTGCTCCTGCGGCTCCCTTGCTTCTCAACTGTGGTTGCAATCCCCGAAAAAGAGGTTCAAAATACTCTCTCTTCCAGATTTTTCATTGCTGCTTTCAAATAGTTCTGATGATGGATAGCTCGTAAGAATTCAACCGCTCGAAAGGAGATCGTTCAGATGAAAAAGAGATTGATTTATTCCGTTGTCGCTCTGATAGTGATTAGTGGCTCGCTCGCGGGAGCCTCGGCCTTCGGGAGCGACGAAGTGACGGTCAAAGGCGAAGTCATAGATCAAGTATGCTTCGAGAACAAGAATGGGGCGCGAGGCGAAGCTCATAGCAGTTGCGCTATGGCGTGCGCCAAGCGCGGCAACCAGATCGCTATTATCGAAGACGGGTCGAATACCGTTTATTCGATCAGCGGCGATTATTCGGCGAACAAGAATGAAAAGCTCATTCCCTTCGTCGCCGAAAAGGTGGAGGCCAAAGGCACCGTGATGGAAAAGGACGGCAAGAAGTGGCTCAATATCACTTCGATCAAAAAGATGGAATAGCTCGTCAGCCGCCTGCTACCAGTCTTCAGCTATCAGCTATCAGCCGTCAGACCGATGGCTTGGCGATAGCGGGATAGAATCGAAATAACCTGACAGTGGCGCACGCCGCCCTTGCGATGGATTGTAAGGGCGGCGTGCGCCATTTGTTTCCGTGTCGCAAGCTCTGCGAGATCTTTCCGGGTGAACGCTTCATCCCTGTATTGCAATAGCCGTTTACCTGCGGGGGTTCTTCAAGCCCGTAGAAAGTTTGTTGCGCACTTCGCGCACCACGCGCGCCGCAAGCGCGATTTCATATTCCGCGAGAAAATCACGCGCGGCTTCAGGGTCGCGTTTGGCCAGTTCGCGCAATGCCCACGAAAGGGCTTTTACTACCATGTCGTCCTTATCGCCAACCAGCAAGCGGCAGACTTCGAGCGTGCGCGAAGCGTCTCCCGCGCCGCCGCGCGCCTTGCTATTGAGCGCGACAGTGCTGACGAGGGCCGCGCGCCGCCACCAGCGATCCGTCGAACGCGCCCATCGATGTATAAGGTTGTCTGTCACCTGATTCTCGCGCCAGGCCGGTCCCGCCAGATAGCAGGCGAATGTGTCGACCGCTCCCCAACTGTCTATCCCCCAGCCCAATCGTTCGAGGTCTTTGGCTCCGATACTGCGAAGCGCCGCGCGGTGATGGTGGACCAGTTCGTAAGCCACCAGGCGATATTCAGGGCCGGGCCAATCGAGCAGCCTTGAGGCCAGCTCGATGATCGTTTGCGGCCCGGTCTCAGACAGGCGGTTTGAGAACTCGCGGCGAAGGGTTCGCACGCTTTCCGCATTCGTATTTGAGAGCGCGCGAAGGCGGGCGTCTATCTCCGTTGCGAGCTTTTCGATTTCTTTCGATTCCGATTGCTTCAAGGTTGTCATCGATCGAATGATTGCGCGGATTACGATTGTCTCTGATCGATATTGAGCGCGGCGGCCAGTTGCATGCGCACGCGCTCGAAGTGCTCTGCGGGAATACCCCCGATGGATTGTTGCAATCTGACGATGACGCTTTCAAGTTCGCGCTCTTCCTGCTGCTCGACCTCTTCGACGACCTCTGCCACTTGCTCTTCCGAAGGTCGCGCGCGCAGACGCTGAAGGCTGCGTTGCAGCAACCGGGCGGACGCTTTGAGCGCGGCCTTCGATTGATTGAAAGTCCCCCACACGGCGCGCTCGATCAAACTCGTATTCACCTGTTTCAGCACCGCGTCCACGGCGTCTCGCACTTCGAGGGCGGAGCGCGAACCGGCGGGCGCAACCCAGCGATTTTCGAGAGCGTGGTCGAGCAGATAACCGTGATAGTAGAGATGGCTCACAATGTCTACGACCCGTTTCCATTCCAGGAAGAAGAATATCTTGCGAAATATCTTCTTCGCCGGATAGAGCAATACGGACCCTATGCAGCCAAGCAAACATCCGCCGCGATCATCGGCCAGCGTCTTTATATCTTTATCGCTCAGGCTCTGATCATGGGCTGCGATCAGGCTGCGCACCAAGCGGCGCTCGAAGTATGTCTTGACCAGATCGTCAACGAACGGTATCGGTATCAGCGGAGTGAGGCCCGCGAGTACCACATGAGTGACGATCAATTTTTGATTCGTGCTCTCTTGTGCCATATCGATGCTTGATTGTGCATCACTTCACCGGGCGCTTCAATACTTATGATGAAAAATATTTTCTGATGGCCTTGATGTTCGCGCGCTCGTGTGTCATAAATTGGCGGCAAGGTTTCAGGGCGAATAACAAAATTCGATTATTTGCGGACGGCGCAGTGCTCACAGGTTCTACCGGGAAACAGTGGGACCGTCTCACGGGCTACTTTCAAGGGGAGAGATCATGTCTGAGATGAAATTGAATCGCAGAGATTTCGTAAAATCGGCAGTGGGCGCGGGCGTTGCCATAAGCGCTCTCAGCAAGACGGGCGCGGCAAGGGGTGGCGTGCTCGGCGCGAACGAGCGCATAAACGTGGGCGTGATAGGCGTGGGCGGTCGCGGTCGCGGTCTCCTGAAATGGGCGATGGATACGGGGGCGCTGCCCGGCACTCCTGCGCAGGTGGTCGCTGTCTGCGATGTGTACGCAAAGCGCAGGCGGCAGGCCGAGGAAGCGGCGAAATGCGCGGGTTTTCAGGATTACCGCGAGATAATCGAGCGCAAAGACATAGACGCGGTCATCATTGGGACGCCCGATCACTGGCACGCGCGCATGGCTATAGAAGCGATGGAGAAGGGCAAGGACGTGTATCTGGAAAAGCCCATGACTCACACCGTTGAAGAGGCCAAAAAGGTCTACGAGGCGGTGAAAAAAACGGGCCGCATCATGCAGGTCGGCTCTCAGACCACAAGCTCCGATCAATGGTGGAAGGCGCGCAAGGCGATTCAGGATGGAATGATCGGAAAGCTCCTGATGAGCCAGGGGTCTTATCATCGCAACTCGACTACGGGAGAATGGAACTGGGGCATAGACCCGAACGCCGGACCCGACGGCAAGGGCGACGATTATATCGATTGGGATATGTGGCTCGGCGATGCGCCGAAACGCAAATACGACGCTGATCGCTTCTTCCGCTTCCGAAAATACTGGGACTATTCGGGCGGCATAGCTACGGACCTCTTCTATCACGTCATGGCCCCGCTCAATATCTGCTGGGGCGAGGCGCAGTTTCCCTATCGCGTATCGGGAAGCGGCGGCATATACGTCTTCAAGGACGAGCGAGAGGTGCCCGACACCTTCACGCTCACGGCCGATTATGCCGAGGGGCACACGGTCGTGCTGAGTTCGACCCTGGGCAATGACACTCACATACCGGGCCTCATACGCGGCCACGAAGGGACGATAATGATAGTTCCGCACGGTCAATTCGAAGGCCGCGTCGATTCCATATCGGTGACGCCTCAGCGCATCGCCAAAGACAAATTCAAAGAGAAGTACGGCACTCTCGAAGTGGTTATCGAATGCGAGAAGCGCGAGTCGCACATGGAGAACTTCCTGCGTTGCGTTCGCACGCGCGAGACGCCCGTGCTCGACGCGCTGACGGCTTACAAGGCGATGACTACGATAGGGATGGCCGTGCAATCTTACCGCGAGGGGCGCGTGCTATTTTTCGACGAGCGCAAACAGAAGGTCGTAAGCGAGCCGCCGAAGGCTTGAGAGATTACGGTCTACGCTCGCGTCTTAAAAAATAGTTGAGGGTTATGGCAGAAGGCATCGGCTATAAAATCATCGACGCATGGGCGCAGCCTGCTTTCAAAGAGATGTTCGAGCGTCTCCCCGAAATCGTCCGGCTCTTCAAGCAATCGGGCACGGCTCACATTTTGGAAAAGGGCGTGTCCCCTGAAGAGATGGTGCGAATGATGGACGAAGCAGGGATTGAAACCGTTCTGCTTTCGGCATGGCACCGGCCCGGCAGATCGATCATCAGCAATGATACGATTGCGGAGATCATCCATCGGTTTCCGGGCCGCTTCGCGGGCGTTGCGGCCGTGGACCTTGAAAAACCTTTCGAGGCGGTGCGCGAACTTGAGCGCGCAGTTACGGAGCTTGGATTCAAGGCGCTTCGAGTAGTGCCCTGGTTGTGGAGTCGCCCGCCGAACGACAAGTTCTATTTTCCGCTCTACGTCAAATGCATAGAACTCGATATACCCTTCTGCACCCAGGTGGGCCACACAGGCCCGCTCATGCCATCGGATACCGGCCGCCCCGTCCCCTATCTCGATGAAGTGGCGCTCACGTTTCCCGAATTGAAGATCGTAGGCGGCCACATCGGTTATCCCTGGACGGACGAAATGATCGGACTCGCCTGGAAGCACGAAAATGTTTTCATAGACACATCGGCCTACCTGCCGCGCTACTACCCGCAGCAATTGCTTCACTACATGAAGACTTATGGGAAAGACAAGGTGCTTTTTGGGACGAACTTCCCGCAACTGCCTTTTGAAAAATGCGCCGAGCAGGCCAGGGGTTTAGACCTGCCCGAGACGGCGCGTGCGCGGTTTCTGCGCGAAAACGCGCGGCGGGTTTTCAAGCTGGATTAAGAATAGTGGGCTGATGATCTTTTAGAACCTATCAACCTCGATTCAAAATAGTGCGCATCACCAGAGCCAAAGCGCCGCCACCTGGCAGCGCACTCCAAATGCGAGGCATTAATTTGGAGTGCGGCGGCAGCGACGCCGCTTTCACTCCATACAGGAACAAGAACGGGAAATTGGCTTTTGACTCCGTCTTACCTCCGCGCAACCATATTCGAATAGACCACCCACTTGCCGTCGACGAACCCTCCGACGAGCGTATAGACTTCGGTCGCTGAATCCGTGCTGACCCTCCAGTTGCGAAAGAGTTTGTCCGGCGGCTTGCGGTCTAATTCGATTCTTCCCTGCGGCAGGTTATAGACCATCTGCGCGAACCTTGCGACATCGCCGCCGCTCGCGCTGTCGCCGAGAACGGCAGGAATGAGAGTCGTGAGTCTGGATTGCGCCTGGGCGCGGGACTGGGCCTGGCTTGCTTCCTGCGCGTTTTTGGCGTCGAGTTGTTGCTGGCAATCGCCGAGGCGCGATTTCAAGGAGTTGTTTTCATTGACAAGCTCCTGCTTGTCGGATTCGCTGCCGGCATAGAGAGCATAGCTCGTCGACAGAAGCACGACCGCCCCGGCAAGGGCGGCCGCCGTTACGGCCAGGACCATAAGCAAAAAGCGCCGCTTGGCCGCCTGGTCCTGCACTATCTGTTCTCTTATCGTGTCTACGTCGCTCTGGGTGTAGCTGACGCGCCAGCCTTCAGTACCGTGTGAGGGTTTGTCCGTCGGTGTCATATCCAGTCCTCGATAGTGGTGACATGGGGTCGGTTCCTCATGATGGGAACCTGCGCCTGAGCCTTCATAATACACCAACAGGCGGCCTTCCGCGCAAAGCCGCTTGAGGAAAAAAGTCTTCCTTTTGAGGAAAAAAGATAGAGTAATACCCTTCGTCTTCCTTTTGAGGAAAAAAGATCGCGCAAAGCTTTCTTTCTTCGTATACTGCGCGCGGGGCCCGCATGAAAGTTTTTCCAGAGAGGAACGCTTATGTGGAGTGCGCCGCCCTTTTTCTTTCT
>JAKEHD010000333.1 GCA_022615215.1 Blastocatellia bacterium | reverse complement strand
CAGGCCGAACTCGATGTTCTCTCGGCTCAACTCGAAAAGGAGAATCCTAAGTTCAAAGGCTGGCGCGGGGTCGTCGTCACGCCGCAGGAAAACATTTCTTCCAGCGTCAACACGGCATTGCCCATATTCTTTGCCGCCGCCGGTTTCGTTCTGCTCATAGCGTGCGCCAATATCGCAAACCTGCTCATGGCGCGTAACAACGGGCGGGCGAAAGAGATGGCCATAAGGCAGGCTCTGGGCGCGGGCCGCTTCCGTCTGATTCGCCAGTTGCTTTCCGAAAGCCTTCTGCTTGCGCTCGCAGGGGGCGGCCTCGGCGTTTTGCTCGCTCTATGGAGCATAGACCTTATTCGAAACATGAGGCCGGACACGATTCTGCAACTCGATTACCTGGAGTTCAATCGTGAAGCATTGATCTTCAATCTTGCGCTTGCGGCTCTTACGAGCCTGCTCTTCGGTTTGGGACCGGCGCTTCAGGCATCGCGGATCGATTTGAATCAGACGCTCAAACAGGGAGCGAAATCGATCTTTACTTTCGGCCGGCAGCGATTCGTGCGTGGCGCTCTGGTCGTATGTCAGGTGACGCTTGCCTTGGTGCTGCTCGCAGGCGCGGGCTTGCTGATTCGCAGCTTTGTAGAGTTGCAAAATGTGGAGCGGGGGTTCGACTCCGACAATCTTCTGACAATGCTGATAGACCTGCCGGAGTCGCGTTATCCGAACTCTGCGAGCCAGGAGCGGTTTTTCGATGATCTATTAGCCCGTATCAAAGAGATGCCGGGAGTTGAAGGCGCCGCAATCGCAAGCGAGGTGCCGCCCGACACGGGACTCATGATGGGCCAGTTTGAAATCGAAGGCCGAACGCTCGGCGACGGGGAGCGCCCTGAATTCTTTGCCGGAAGTTATTTCGGAACCGATTATTTTCGGCTGATGGGCATCCCCGTTCTGGAAGGCAGAGCTTTCACGGATCAGGATGATGCGCAATCGCCCAATGTAGTCATAATCAACGAAAAGGTGGCCAGACGTTTCTGGCCCGATGAAAGCGCCGTCGGGAAGCACTTCCGGCTTGATCCGAAATCAGAATGGACGACCGTCATAGGCGTGGTCGGAGATGTCAAGGTCGGGCCTCTGGAAAATGACAGGTTTTCACTGCAAACTTATTACCCTTTCAAGCGGACGCCTATTCCGGCAGTGCATATCGTCGTCAGGAGCAAACTCGACCCCGCTCGATTGATTCCGAATTTGAAAGCCAGCGTGTGGTCGCTCGACCGCGACCTGCCTGTCAAAGGCATGGAAACCGTTGAAGAGAAATTCGCCGCTTCGTTGTCGCGCCAGCGATTCAACACCCTTCTGCTGATCGTTTTTGCCTGTGTGGCGATGCTGCTCTCGGCCGTAGGCATCTATGGCGTGATGTCTTACACCGTAGCGCAGCGAACGCGGGAGATAGGCATACGCATGGCTTTAGGTGCGCAGCATACAGCGGTGCTGAAATTGATCGTGAAGCAGGGGATGACGCTCGCGCTCGTAGGCGTCGCCATAGGACTCTTGGCGGCTTTTGCGCTGACCCGTTTGATGGAGAGCCTTTTGTTCGGCGTCAGCGCTACAGACCCTTCGACCTTTGCTGCTATCGCGTTGCTATTGATAGTCGTGGCAATGGCAGCTTGCTACGTTCCTGCGCGGCGGGCTACGAAAGTCGATCCGATGGTGGCGCTCAGATATGAATAAGCGGTGGTCAGTGGTCGGTGATCGGTGGTCAGTTATAGAGCGGCTTTCAACGAGACCTTGACACAAAAGGCAACGGACTACTGATCACAGACGACGGACAAAAATAGAGAGGGCACCTGATTATGAACAACTTGTTTCAAGATTTGCGATATGCGATCCGTATGCTTTTGAAGAAGCCGGGCTTTACAGCGGTGGCCGTCCTCACGCTCGCTTTAGGCATAGGGGCCAATACGACTATCTTCAGCGTCATTAATGCAGTCCTGATTCGGCCTCTGCCCTTCGAGGAGGCTGACAGGCTCGCCGTCATCGCCAGGGGGATAAGGAGCGACAGCCTTATGACCTCTTCTTACACGGAACTCACAGGCTGGAAAGAGCAAAGCCAGGTCTTCGAGGAGGTGGCTGCATCAACCCGACAGGATTACGATCTTGCAGGGGGCGATCAGCCTGAGCGCGTATCGGGCCTAAGTGTCTCTTCCGGTTTCTTCGAGTTACTCGGCGTCACCCCGGCACAGGGCCGCCCTTTTACGGATGAGGAACACGAAGAGGGGCAGAGTCGCGTCGCGATTATAAGCCACGAACTCTGGCAGCGCCGCTTTGGAAGCGATAAAGAGATCATAGACCGAACGCTCCTGCTCGACGCCAATAACTACACAGTCATAGGCGTTATGCCCCCTGATTTTCAATACATTTTGCAAAGGCCGGCTCAGGATTTCGATATCATCGTCCCTCAAATCCCGGACCCCGAAAGGTCCGGTCGCTATCTTCTGGTCGTCGGCCGTCTCAAACCCGGCGCAACTCACGGGCAGGCCCAGGCGGAGATGGAAGTCATCTCAGACAGAATAGACAGAGAAAGCCCAAATCAAGATGAGAAGATGGGAACTTATGTCATCCCAGCGCACGAGCATCTGATTGGCGGCTACCGGCGGACCCTGTTCATGCTGTTTGGCGCAGTCGCAATCGTTCTGCTGATAGCCTGCACAAACGTCGCTAATCTCTTGCTGGCTCGCGCGGCAGCGCGGCAAAAAGAGATGGCCGTCCGCGCGTCGCTCGGCGCAACCAGATGGAGGCTCGTCCGCCAGTTGCTCACAGAGAGTATGCTCCTTGCCCTGCTTGGCGGGGGCGCAGGAATTTTGACGGCTTTCTGGGGAATAGATTTTCTCGTCGGCATACTTCCTGACTGGTTTCCTCGCGCCCAGGAAGTAAACCTCGATATGCGTGTACTGGGCTTTACAACTGCCATCTCGATTCTGTCGGGAGCCATATTCGGTCTTGTGCCGGCTTTCGCGGCTTCAAGGCCCGATCTGAACGAAGCCTTGAAAGAAGGGGGCGGAGGATTTGCGGGAGGGATTGGCCGAAATCGCATTCGAGCTTTGCTTGTGATTGCAGAAGTGGCTCTCACATTCGTACTGCTCGTCGGCGCAGGGTTGCTCGTGAGAACTCTCATGCACCTTCAGAGCATCGATCCGGGATTCGAGGCTGAAAACGTTCTGACAGTGCAGATGACGCTTCCAGAAGCGAAGTTCACTTCGGCGCAACAGGTCAGAGGATTTTACCGGCAGATCACAGAGCGTATCGAGGCACTTCCCGGAGTGGAATCGGTCGGACTCGTCAACATTCTGCCGCTCACAGGGCGCGTTGCAATTACAAGGCTGACGCCGGAAGCCCCCGCGTCAAGTTCGGGTTTATCGGTAAGCGCAAGCAATGTGAGCGAAGGCTATTTCCGTTCGATGGGAATCACCTTGCTTAAAGGCCGCTTCTTTACAGAGGGCGACGATCAGAACGCGGCTCGCGCGGCGATAGTCAACCAGCGCCTTGCAAATAAGCTCTGGCCCGGAGACGAATCGCTCGGCAAACGTGTACGGCTTGGAGGGCAGGACGCTCCGTGGATAGAGATTGTGGGAGTGGTCGCAGACGCAAAGAACGCTAATCTTCTCTCCGACCACCGGTCTGAGATTTATTTCCCTTATCTTCAGCGCGCAAGCCGGAGCATGTACCTGACTGTGCGATCTGCTGCGGAGCCGGAGGGACTCGTGGCTGCCCTTCGTAATGAGGTTTTAGCCGTAGACAGAGACCAGCCGGTTTATAACATAAGGACTATGGAGGAGCGCCTCTCGGATTCAATTGCGTTCGGGCGGTTCCCCATGCTCCTGCTGAGCGTATTTGCCGCCCTGGCCCTTGCGCTTGCAGTGGCCGGGATATACGGCGTCGTCTCTTACATGACAGCGCAGCGCACACACGAGATAGGAATCCGCATCGCGCTCGGCGCACAGTCGCGCGATGTGTTGCGGTTGATCGTCGGACAGGGATTGTTTATGGCACTGGCGGGTGTAGGGCTCGGACTAGCAACTTCGCTCGCTCTGACAAGGTATATATCGAGCTTGCTTCATGGAGTAAGCGCGACCGACCCGGCCACATTTTTGGTGGTTTCGTTGATACTGACAGGAGTGGCGCTGGCAGCCTGCGCAGTGCCTGCGCGCCGCGCGTCAGGAATCGATCCGGCCGTTGCGCTCAGGTATGAATGAGTGTGCACGGCGGGATGTTCTGATAATCAAGGAGGAAAGCCAATGTGTAGACTCGACCGTAGCAAAGCAACATCCAGGCATACGTTTCTCTTTATTAGCGGCACACGTTTCTGGAAGTTTCATCTTTCCGTTGCGCAAAGCATAGTTGTTCTTCTGACTCTGCCGCTCGTTTTCGCACTCGTGATAGTCGCTTATGGAAAACAGACAGACGGCAATCACCTCGTCGAACAGGCGAAGCGCGCTTTTGTCGAAGGCCATTTTCTGAAAGCCAGGGATATGTTTTCTCAGGCTTCAAAAGCCGACCCGCAAAACGCAGAGGCCCTATATGGATACGCTCGATGTTCCCACATGCTGCACTTCTACAATGAAGCTGTTGCGGCTTACGAAAAGGCGCTGAAACTCGCCCCCGGCGACGAACGAATCTGGGAAGGATATATAGAATCACTCTTATGGGGTGGAACGATCAGGAGCGACCGGCGGCTGCTCGAACAGGCCCGCGACGAAGGATTCGAAGCCCTATCCCGATGGCCTGATCGACCGTCGCTTTACAGGGCCTTCCTCAAAGCCTTGATGGAGCTAAAGGAGGCGCAGGAATACGGTCGATATCTCGAATCGATCAAGGAACGATTTCCGAAATCCCCGGTCCTGTTCATCTATTTGCAACGTATGAAGCTGCACGCTGCCAATCAGGCAAAGAGACAGCAGGAGGCCGATCAGATCAAAGACCTCATTCGCTCCGAACTCGCCTCAGCGAATCAGGAAGCGATTTCGAACGGCACCCTTGCCCCCGCCGAGCTTTACAAGATATACTGCGCGCGGGATGAAATGACAGTTTTGAGTAGAGATACCATCGGCGCCGAGAGACAGGGCCAGCCCCTCGCGCTCCGCCTTTAAGTGAAGTACGACGCCCTTT
>JAKEHD010000332.1 GCA_022615215.1 Blastocatellia bacterium | reverse complement strand
ACACTGGAAAAAACTTGAAATTAGACATCTTAGGGCATCTGGATTTTGAGACTTAATCTGCTCAAGCTCCTGTCTCTGTATAATTTCTGACTGGCAACTACCACTTTTAATCACACCCTGCAGAACGTGGAATTGAAAATAATTGTTGACAAGGCTTACGCGTCAACGCGTATAATGTCGATTGTTTAGTTGATATATGTCAACTGTTTAATCGATAATGCCGATGTTGCAATAGCTATCAAATGGATTTTCCGTTTGAACAATCGATATGTCGAATTAGCAAGGGATGCTAGTTGTACAAGTAGGGAATTGAAATTGTAAGTAATTGGCTCTTTGATAAGCGATTGCGGAAGCGTAACCGGGCGGTTACAACGCGATGCAAAGGGCACTAAGTAATTGGCTCTTTGATAAGCAAAGGCCACCTGGATTGAATTCTTTGAAAGAAAAACCGGGAAGCTGGCACTTCCCGGTTTCGAGGTGACTATGGCGGCCTTATTACTATAAGGATAGTGCCGATCATAGTTTTTAAGGCGATTATTATCGCCCATCGTTCAAAGCAAAGCAATATGCACATGCTTTGTCTCCTTTCTTTTTTATATTGCCAATGATTAAGGCATTGGCACTCTGCTAAAGCAGAGATTGATCGGGAAGGAGAAAAACCCGGATACTTAAACGGCCACCTCGCGTGGCCCTCTTATTTTGCCTCGTTTTTCGTTTCTTAGCAATGACCTATCGAGAATATTTTATGGCTTCACTAAAAATTCCAAAGGATGACCACTTCGATGATCCAATCAAACGGCTCGAAGAGGCTGTTGCAGCAGGGGACGCACACGCCTTTGAAGCTATCTTTCAGAACGTGGATTGGAAGAGTCGTTCGCCTGAAGATTTCCTCCGCGCCGCTCAACTCGCTCTTGAAATAAGTGATTATGCGGGAGAAGAAGACCTATCGATAGTTGCCTTAGAAGGCAAATTTGCTGACGACCCCTCCTGGGATGACTTGCCTGAATTTTTGGAAAAATACTGGCGAGAAATTGAAGAAACAGTTGAGACCGATTAAGTGTATGTCCTCGACTCCAATATCATCATATATTATCTCGCCCAACCGCAAAACTATCCTTACCTGGCCGGGAAAATGAGAGAAGCTGATACGCAAAGGCTGCTTTGTACAACCATCGTTAATGCACAAGAGATAATTGCAGGGAGACTGCATGCCATCAAAGACAGGCCTGACCAGAAACAACAGGTCATTATACAACTCTATGACAATCTGTTTCAGGTAATAGATATTCTAAAACGTCTTCGCGTCTTGCCTTTTGACGAAGCCGCTTATGAGCGGTTCAAGACTATCGCTGCATTACAGAAGGTCATCGGCACACGGGACAGGCGAATAGCTGCCATCGCGCTCGCTAATGATGCCACAGTTGTTACTGCCAACCAGCAGCACTTTGATTTAGTGCCTGACCTGAAAGTAATAAACTGGACCATTCCCCCTTCTGCGTAGAACAGGTTTGTTTATTCCCATATTAAAGAACTTTTTTCGACCTGCCGTTGCTTCGGATTCTTCAAACCGTATCTATCTCACCGCTTCTCCCCGAGTTTGCTTCGAGTGACGCCTATTTGATAATCCAGCCAGCCGCGCTCGTTGCTGTTGCGGCAGCGGGAGCGAAGCGCCTCTAATGCTTTGAGTCGTGCTTCGAGAGCCGCGCGATTATCCGCCTCTACAGAGAGGGCCACATCCGTCAGGTGAAGGGCTTCGAGCGCCTCGCCCTTATCGACGCGCTCCCGTGCGAGGCGCGCTACTGCCGCCGGGCCTCCCGCAAGTTTCACCAGATCCGAATAGACGGATGAAACGGGCGTCTCATACATGGTCGCAGCATTCCCGTCGAACCATCCGGCATATCCTTCGTAGATGCCTCGCACCGACCAGCTTAACTTACCATAACCTTCGCCTATGTCGAGATGGGCGGGCAGCTTGATCTCGCGCATCAGCGTGTAAACGTCTTTGCCCGCGTTCATCCCGCGAACCGTTTCATCGTGGACGTATAGAATGGCATCGCGATAGCGCGTCAGGCGGCGCGCGATCTCCTCGTTGCCGTGTATGGGTTCGCCGTGACTCGGAAGAAGTATATCGGGCTTGAGGTCCAGAACCTTGTTGAGCGACGCCACATAATCGAGCGCCCATCGGGGCTTCGTGCCTCGCAAGGTGTATATGTTCGGAAATGAAGCGTAGAAATTATCTCCCACGAAAGCCGCACGGTATTTCGGTATCCACACGGTCAGATGATCGTGGGTCTCTCCCGGCGTGTGATATATCTCGAATTTGAGACCTCCAAGCTCGAATTCATACTTATCGTCGAAAAGAATCGTGGGAGCGATATTGGCCCCGAAGTTTCCCGCCCAATTGCCCGGCGGAGGGATGCGAAGCGAAAACTGGGCCGCATTGCGGCGGGCGAAAAAGCCTTGCAGACGTGTCTGGTAGTGCGCGAATTCCAGGTGCTCTCTCTGAGCTATGATCTCGGTCCCTTCCTGTTTCCACGCGGAGACGCCGCCCGTGTGATCGCCGTGCCCGTGCGTGAGGATTATGTATTTTACGGGGCCTGAGTTTTCGGCCCTCAGCAACCCTTTGTGGCGCGCGGCATTGAACGCTATAGAGGTGTCGATTATGACGTTGCCTTCGCCGGTCGTGACCATGAACGTGTTGCCGAACCCTGTGGCCTGATATATGGTTTCATTCACACGAATGGCTTTTTTCTGATCCTGCCCGACGCGGAGCAGAGCAGTAGGATTATCGGGCAGAGGCTCCTGCTGGCCGTAAGCGATGATCGCGCCCGCTATGAACAGAAAAGCTGCAATCCCTGCGCTCGGTTTGAAGATTTTCATGCCTGCCTCCTGGCTGTGTTGGTCAGTGGTCAGTAGTCAGCTATCAGCCGTCAGCTATCAGCCGTCAGCCGTCAGCTATCAGTTATACTGACCTCTCCCCTGCACCCCTGCACCCCTGCACCTCTGCTCGCCTTACCTGGCGGTCGCGCCGCCGTCGACGACGAAGGTCTGGCCCGTGACGAAAGAGGAATCGTCGGAAGCCAGATAGAGCGCCATCCCGCCTATCTCTTCGGGCAAGCCGACGCGGGGGATGGGCTGATTGGCCTCAAGATGTTTGACGCGCTCTTCGTTCTTCCAGAAGAATTCGCTGAAGTCCGTGCGGATGAGTCCTGGCGCGATGGCATTTACCCTTACATTGTGACGACCGAACTCGGCGGCCCAGCTACGGGTCATCATGATGAGAGCGGCTTTCGTCGCGCTGTAGAGCAAGCCCTCGTATTGAGGCCGAAGGCCGGCAATCGAAGCTATGTTGATGATCGAGCCGCCGCTCTTGCACTCGATCATAGATGGAACGGTCAGCCTTATGAGGCGCAGCGCAGAGAGCAGATTGATCTCGACCATCTTGAAGACCATATCGTCCGTGATGTTTAAGGACGGTCCCTGCCCGATGTTTGTGGCGCTGTTGTTGACCAGAATGTCTACGGGACCGAGACGGCTCTCTGTTTCGCGGACGAGGTTTTCCAACTCTTCGGCCCGGCCTACGTGGCAGGCTATGGGAATGGTCTTTCCCGGAAGCGGGGCGAACTCTTCGGCCGCCGACAGAAGGTTTTCCATCTTGCGGCTTGCGATTGCCACATCACACCCGGCTTCGACGAATCTCCTGGAGATGGCCTTGCCTATGCCGCGCCCGCCGCCTGTTACTATTGCGACTTTGCCTTTCAAACTGATCGAATCGCTCACGTGCCGAACCCTCCCGATTGAATGTGTCAGGCATTAAAAAAAGCCCTCTGCCACAAGCTATGATAGCGGGCGTATTCTACAGGCGAGACCGGACGACGGGCAACCCGCCGCGCGGAAATGATGAAGGATGAACGATGAGTGATGAATGAAGCTCCGGTTGCATCGCCTCGGGTTCGACGCCATTTCAGTTTCATAGAGAGGTGACCACCCGTTTACTTTTTCGTCGGTCCCGAATACCATCCCGCCGGACGGCGCTCGATGCCGTCGCACGGTTCGAGCCTTGCCAGACGCTCAAAGGTTTCTGTGCGGGTCGGCTGCTGCAAAATATCTCCCGGCAATGAAGACAGATTCGCTGCGGGCAATACAAAATATTCTTTGTCGAGCGCGCCAGGATCTATTTGTTCAAGCATTGATGCGAGGAGGGCGACGAATTTGGATTCGTCAGCGACGATCAGGTTGCACGCTCGGCAGTATCGGCATCGATAGCCGAGCAGGATAGGCTCGCTATCTTTAACCGCAATGAGCAAAGTGAATTGCCGAACCAGGGTAGCTCCGTTACAGGTTGGGCATCTGGACGCGCGCCCCTCGTCATCGCCTCTGAGCATGAAGCCGTATTGCGGAGATCGCTCTTCGGGGTTATTGGATTCTTTCTTCGTCATTGCAACGCTCTCGAAATTCGGGTAGCGGAGAGAAACCGAATCGCTCAATAAGCGCCCGACATGGGTTGCATCAATCTGCCTTGTGCGCTACGACTATCAGACGGGTTGCGTCCGGCCCGTATTCATTTCCATAGAGGTCGCCGAAGAGTTCTGTTTCACCGAAACCGGCTCTCTCGATCAGGCTCTTGAGTTCCTGGCCCGAATACAGGGTGTGATGGAATTTGAACGATTTCGCTTTTCCGTCTCTTATGAGAATCCACTCGTTTCTGATACGGCTCCAGTTGTCGAATATCTCGCGGCGCTCGACGATCAGAGACCCATCTTCTCTCTGAGAGGAGACTGTCGGTTGAAAGACGCTCGCCAATATCTCCTTGCCCATCATATCTATCAAGAAGGTTCCGCCGGGTTTCAGGCTCTCATGAATATTTCGCAGCACCTTGAAGTCGTCCTCTTTATCATCGAAATATCCGAACGAGGTGAACATATTGAGCACCAGATCGAAAACTCCCGGACGAATGAAATTCCGCATGTCTTCAAGCACGAACTCAACCTGAAGACCCAGGTTAGATGCCGATTCTTTCGCCTTGTTCAAAAAAAATTCTGTGCGGTCGACGGCCGTGACCTTTATGCCGCGCTTTGCGATCGCTATTGTGTGCCTCCCCGGACCACAGCATAGATCGAGGACCGCGCCCCCTTCGAAGCCCGCAAGCTTCAGAACTTTTTCGACCTGCTCTTCCGCTAAGTCGAATCGTTCGTCTGAAAACAGGATAGGATACAACTCTATCCAGAAGGACTCATCTTCGTACCATTCATCCATAATCGTTCCTCATTTCGTTTGGAATGGCGTCAATCGCGCCCTGCGTCAATTTTAGATGCCGCGCGGAGGGCGCTCGCGCCAGGGCGTTTCGTTTCTGCGGTGCCTGCGCGCGGCAGAGGCAAGGTTATTTCCCGCTCGAAAGGATGGCCGTTTTGCCAGCCGAGCCGTCCGGTGTTTCTGTATTGTTCCAGGCGGCGAATCGCTATCTCGCAATATAGAGGATCGATGTCGGTCGTGTAGCACCTGCGGCCGAGCCGTTCCGCTGCAATCAGAGTCGTCCCCGAGTGGGCGAAAAAATCTATAACGAGATCGCCCGCGCCTGAACTTGCTTTGATTATGCGTTCGAGGGCTTTGAGCGGTTTTTGTGCATAGCAGCCGGAGACGTTCTCTTCCATGCGATAAAAGACTTGTTGAACATCTATCCATACGTTGCCCGCTCTTATCGTATCGGCTTTGCTTCGTTCGAGGTTTTCGGTGAGCGCGCCGTCAACCTCTTTGTAATAGCCGCGCAGGATTTTGGGTATATCGGTATATTCGGCCTCGACGTTGAAGGGCGGATTTCCCTTGACGTAGTAGAGCAATTCCTGGCGGACGGCCATCCAGTTCTTCTGCGTCCCGTATCCGCGCTGGTTTCGCAGAGTAATAAAACTGCGCGGCTTTAGCGGTTGCCCGCGCATCATCAGCATGAAATCCGGCAGAGGCTGGAACCCGTCGTTCTGGTCGGCCCCAAGCCATACGTAAAACGAACCATCGTGGTCCATCGCTTCGATAGAGATTTCCACCCATCGCCTGCACCAGTCTATAAATTCGGAAACGCCCCTCTCCTGAAAAGCTATCTGATTGTACGGCGGGTCGTGTATGGCAAGGCGTACACGCTCTCGGCCCATGAAAGATTCGATAGCTCCTCCATCGGCCGCATCAATGCAAGCGACTTTGTGTTTGCCTGCGGGGTCTGTCCAAATCTCTCCAGGCTTCAGGCGGCAGAGAGGCAATATCATCTCTCGGATTTCGGACGAAGTGTCGAGCCTGGGAAGAGGATTATTTTTCATCGTTCTGACTTTAAGGAGAAGTTGTAAGAAGAGTGCTAAACGCAAGCACAAGGATTATCGCTTTCATCACAGCCCACCGCTTTCAATCCGCAATCACGATGATGAAGAAGCCCGCGCGGAGATGACCGCCGTCTAAAATTTCGCCCCGTGCGAATCGCTCTCTAGCGATTATCTTCGTACCAGTATTTTTTTGCAAAGTCAGTGGCGGCGGTCGAGGATTTGAGCGCGAGGATTGCAAGCCTCGGCATCTGTGTGAAGTAATGCCACTCGCCGTGCTTGTCGAACTTTCGGGTCGAGGCGATGGCTTTGGCCGAAGTCACGCGGGTCAATCGCTGAGACCGTTTGCGGCCGAGTTTCCTGAGTTCCCAGAGAAACTGAACGTCTTCGGCAAAGAGGCGACCTTCGTTGTATCCGCCGACTCGCTCGAAATCTTCTCTACGGCAGAAGACCACGCCCGCGTCTATACGCAGAGCCAGGGCCATCGGCATCATCACTGCATAAGTCATAGCCAGCCCGAGCGACCATCTTTCGAGCCTTACGCCCGTCGCCCCGGCTATTACTTTGCCTGTTCGAAGCGCCCGGTCTATTTCGTTGAAGGTCTCCGGGTGGATTTGCGAATCGGCGTCGATGAAACAGAGTATCTCTCCGCGCGCCGCCGCCGCGCCGCCGTTGCGCGATGCGGCTATGACTCTTTTATCAACCCGCACCACACGGCACCCGCGCTCTCTGGCTATATCGGGCGTCGAATCGGTAGAGGCATTGTCGGCGACTATAACCTCTATGGCACTTGCTCCCCGGATGTAGCAGTCGCGCGCACGTTCTACCGAGTCGAGGAGCCTGGGGATATATGCCTGTTCGTTATAAGCAGGTATGACCATCGAAAAGCGCGGTCGCTGTTCGTGGTTTATGGCTTCTGTGGATTCATTCATCAATAATAGCTCGCAGTGAAAAAGCGGGATGCTGGTTTCGGGGGCAGCCCTCGCGGCGCTCGAAATGAAGAGAAGCAAAGGGGCGTCAATCGGCTCCCTTCAGCTTCAACCACTCTCCTCTGTGATAGTAATGCACAGTAGAAGCCTTCTCAATAAAAATATCATTGATGCCCTGGTGAGTTATCGGCGGCGGCTTCGAGCCTCCATATCTTTCATGATGCTCAATGATATAATCTCTGCCGACAACGCCAATCGCCCTGGAGAATCCTATAGTTCCTTTCTCGTCGATAGTTTGCAAATACATCTGGTCCTGAAGTTTTGCTATTTCGGATACCGACCTCGTAGAGCCGCCCCGGAATACAAGAATCGAAGACACACGATTCTTCGAACATAGAACGGCCCAATCGGTCTGCCCTTTTCTCGTGAACTCGCCTTTTATCACGTTAATGGAAACAGATGAGTTCCAGGGCTGTGGTATCGAGCAGCCGCGCCTGTCGAGATACCTGATAATAGTTTCGGGCAACTGCGGAAACGATTTCGGTGGAAGGCGCGAAACTTTTGCATTTGCATCCTCCCACTCATCGGGTGAAGGAATTTGATTAGCAATGCTCGTCAAAGCCGACAGGCTCAGGATGATCGAAAGAAGACTGTTGAACATAAACTCCTCCGTTAAGGCGATCATTCGGCCTTTAGGATGCTGAAAATTTAAATGACGATTGCTTCGCTACCTTTTCTTTTTTCGTCTCTTCCTCATCCGAATCAGGGACCGCAAAACCGGGCTTGATGATGAGGGCTTCATCCATTTCATTTCGCAGGTTCTCGGTCGATCCGACGTGATAGAAGTGAGTGCAAACCCTCGACTCGAATCCCGACCAGCATTCAGCGATATGCGGATTCTTCCTGTAGCGATTCTCCAACCACATCGACAGAGCAAAACCGCAGGGCAGATTTCTTGCGACGGTCGCCAATCTCACAGCCTCTTTTTCATTCCAAGAGTTGTAATAGTCCGTGTGCCTGCCTATGTAAGGCGGGTCGAGATAAACGAAATCATCGGGCTGCAACTCGGAAAGAATTTCATCCCAACGGGCAACTCGAAACTCCCAATCTTTATCTCGCATCTGACGTGCGGCCCAGTCGATTTGATTCACGATCTTCGTAATATACGCCTGAGTGAATCGTTGCGGCTTATGGCCGAAAGGAACATTGAACCTTCCCTTGCTGTTGAAACGCATCACCCCGTTGAAACAGGAACGATTCAAAAACAAAAAATCGAATGACGATTCCTGATCGTTGAATCGCTCGCGGACCTCATAGTAATAATCAGCCCCTCGCTTTGCCAGGCGCTCGCCTTCCGAGATTAAAAATTCGCGCGCCCGTGTACGAGTGAGTTCGCCGCTTTGAATGGCCTTGTAAAAAGCTATGATGTGACGATTCGTATCCGCGAGCAGCGCGCGCCGGGGAGCAAGATTCAACGCGACTACGCCCGAGCCTGAGAATGGCTCGACCCATCTAGCCTCGTCGGTCGGAGTCCACTTTATGCTTTTGAAGATGAACGGGACAAGCCGGGTTTTGATGCCTTGACATTTTATAGGAGCGGCCCTGACATGTTCGATTGAGACGGGAAGCTCATTCACTATTCGCCTTCTTATGTAAGTTCCGGCTCAACCGAAAATCACGACCAATGTTCTCTCTTCCGATTTGACCACTGATTACCTAAAGTTCAGAGTACAGCCTTCAGGCTGCGGCAGCCTAAAGTTCAGAGTACAGCCTTCAGGCTGCGGCAGCACGCTGAAGCGTACACTCTGAACTTCCCCAGGAACTCTCATTTTATCCCGCGCGCGGTATATCTGTGGTCATTCTTCATCCCTCTCTCAATTCACGCGCTTGGCCTGGCCCGTCCAGAATCGCTCGCGCAGGAGGTTCTTCTGGACTTTGCCCGTCGCCGTGCGAGGCAGCACTTCGATGAAGCCTACGCGCTTGGGGCATTTGAAATGCGCGAGGCGCTCGCGGCAGAACTCTATCAGTTCCGCTTCCGTAGCCTCCGCTCCGGGCTTGAGCACGACTACGGCATAGGGCACCTCGCCCCATCGCTCGTCGGGCGCGGCGATGACTGCGGCTTCGAGCACCGAAGGGTGTTTATACAGCAGGCCCTCGACCTCTATGGACGAGATGTTTTCGCCGCCCGATATTATAAGGTCTTTCTTGCGGTCTACGACCTCAATGTAGCCTTCGCTGTCGCACAGAGCCATGTCGCCCGTGTGAAACCAGCCGTCGACTATCACTGCATCCGTTGCATCGGGCTGTTGCCAGTAGCCTGCCATCACGACGTTCGACCGGCAAATCACCTCGCCCACTTCATTGCTGTCGGGCGCGATGTCGCCCCCTTCGTCGTCTATCACTCGCACGTCGACGCCTATCATAGGGTAGCCCGTTTTTGTCTGAACGCGATAACGGTCTTCGGCGGGCCAGTCGCGCATGTGAGGCTTGATCTTCGATACGGTCAGGAAGGGCGAGGTCTCGGTCAAGCCGTAAATCTGAATCACCTGCCAGCCGAATTTCTCCTGCGCCCCCTGAATGGTCGCAAGCGGAGGCGCTGACCCGGCTGTTGCGACCCTCATATCGCGCGGCAGACGGGCGAGCGTGTCTTCGTCAATATCGTGATTCAAAGCCATGTTGATCATCGTTGGAGGCATGGCCGCGAAGGTGACTTGTTCGCGAGCGACGAGATCGAAGAAAGCCGCAGGCTCGAAATTTTTTATAACCACATGCGCGCCGCCCATGCCTGTTACCGCGTAAGGCAGGCCCCATCCGTTGCAGTGAAATTGCGCAAGCGTGTGCAGATATACGTCCGTCTCGCGTATTCCGAATTCGCATATCGAGTTCATGGCGTTGATGTAAAGATTGCGATGAGTGAGCATAACGCCTTTTGGCCGCCCCGTCGTCCCCGACGTGTAGAGCAGGGCCGACGGCTCGTTCTCTTCTATTTCAGCCGGGACAGGCGGCGCGCTTGAGGCTTCGCCGAGGAGCGTTTCGTAATCGAGCCAATCCGTATTCGAGGCTTCGGGAGCATCGCGCGCGATGATGAATCGTTCTATTGATTTCAGATTATCGCGTATAGGATCGATCAAGTGCGTGAGACCCTCTTCGACTATTATCACCTTAGCGCCGCCGTGATTGAGTATGTAGTCGAAATCGTCCGGGACGAGGCGAAAGTTGAGAGGCATGAGAATCGAGCCGAGCAAGGGCGTGCCGAAGAAGGCTTCGAGTATGCGATGGCAATTCTGAGAGAGTATGGCCACGCGGTCGCCGCGCTCTACGCCGAGACTGCGCAGTAGATTCGCCCACGAGTAGACGCGCTCGCCGAACTCGGAATAAGTCAGCCGAACTGCGCCGCACACAACGGCTTCTTTGGTTGCGTGCGCGACGAGCGCGCGTTTCAGAAAGTCGTATTCATTTAGCGGAACGATCACGGACGGACCTCCCTGATAAAGTATTTCGCTTTTTCGTTTCGCTATTTTTATCAGGTTTCCGCGCCCGGCACAATCCATTGCGCGACTGAAACGAGAGAGACAACGCGGCTAAAATGCGCAGTGCGACTTCGCGTCTGTTTTGAGAATCGCCGTCTCGGATTGATTAACCGGCGGGTTTTGAGTCATGATACGGGCGCGTGAAATCAGACTTCAAATTTCATCATGAGCTACGGGTCAGGTTCGCTGAGACCGACCTGCAAGGCATAGTCTTCAACGCGAACTACCTGACCTACTACGACGTGGCGTGGACCGAGTATTTCCGCGCGATAGGACTGGAGTACAAAGACCTGATCGAAATCGGGGCCGACACCGTTCTTGCGCGCATACAGATGGAGTTCAAATCCCCTGCGCGGTTCGACGAGGTGCTCGAAGTCCACGCGCGGGTTTCGCACATAGGGAACACGAGCATCATCTTCGAGTTCGAAATATACCCGGAAGGCGAAGACCGTTTGATCGGCTCGGCCACGTCGCTTTACGTCTGCATAGACCCCAAAACGCTCAAGCCCGTCCGTGCGCCCGATGATCTGCGCTTACTGATAGGGCGACTCGAAGAGAAAGATTTCAGCCAGCCCGTCAATTGAACACCAGAGTTCACTCGATACCACTTGTCGGCAATATACACGGCGAATATACTCCATAGCGTGGGAATTGAATACGAGGGGATGCGCTTCGAGTGGGATGTCGACAAGGCCGAAGCTAACATCGTCAACCATAACGGGGTGACGTTTTTCGAAGCCGCAACCGTGTTCGCCGACCCACTCTCGATCATAGTCGATGACGAGGAACATTCGATCAAGGAGCGGAGGTTCTTGACCGTCGGCCTGTCGAATCAGCAACGTATTCTTATCGTCAGTTACACCGAGCGCGAGGATGTCATACGCACACCGGCGCCCGCGAAGCCGAGCCGAAAGAGATTCGTGCCTATGAAGAAGGGGAATAACGCCATCGATCCGCTCGCCAAAGAACGCGATTTGACGGGCAAGAAAATCGTGCGCCGACGTGATGCTGGCAAGGTGGTTTCGTCCGAGGCGCTGGATCCGCGCAATATCAAGGTGCAGATATCGATCAAGATAGACGCGGACATTCTCGAATATTTCAAAGAGCGGGCGCAGAAGCCAGAGACACCGCCATATCAAACGCTCATCAACGAGGCGCTGCGTGACCACATGGAGCAGGACCGGGGAGGGTTTCCCGGCGAAGCACTGGTCCATGATGACCGCTTCGTTGACGCGATTACCGAACGCATCAAACAAAGGCTCTGACTGCCAGCAAGCGCCGAACTACTGATTATCGAAAGGACTTTATGAAACTGAAAGACAAGGTTGCCGTCATAACAGGCGGAGGCTCAGGCATAGGCCGCGCTATCGCTCTGCGTTTCGCCGCCGAGGGCGCACGCATAGTCATAGCTGAACTCAACGAGGCGAGCGGAAGCGAAACCGCCGAACTCGTTCGCGCTCATGGCGCTGAGGGCTTCGCCGTCACGACCGATGTGGGAAGGTCGGCTTCGGTCGCCGATATGTTTCGCTCTATAGACGAGCGCAATTGGAACCCGGACATACTGGTCAACAACGCGGGGAACGCCGGGCAAGGACTCACGCCCACGCATGAGGTGACCGATGAGATGTGGGACTCTATAATAGATGTCCACCTGAACGGGACGTTCTACTGCACGCGCGAGGCGCTCAGGCGCATGCTGCCGCGCGGGACGGGCGCTATAATCAGCCTCGGCTCGGTCGCGGGACTCAGCGGATTGCCGGGCGCGGCGTCCTACACGGCGGCGAAGGGGGCGGTCATCGCCTTTACGAAAGGCGTAGCGCAAGAGGCGGCCCCTTACGGCATACGGGTCAATTGCATAGCTCCGGGATGGGTAGAGACGCCGATTCTCAACAGCCTTCCCGACGCTATGCGACCCATGATGACTGAGATGACGCCTATGAAGCGAATCGGCACGCCCGATGAGATAGCCTCAGTGGCGCTGTTTCTGGCAGGCGACGATTCGAGTTTCGTCACGGGGCAGACCATAAGCCCTAACGGCGGAATGTACAGGTAGCGGCCGCTGCTATAAATGGAGATTTATTATGACGAGCAAAGCCGAGGAAGCAGGAGCGGTCAAGGGCGGCGGCTTTTTGATCGAAGACCGTGCGCCCGATCAAGTTTTCACGCCCGAAGACATAAACGAAGAGCAGCGTATGTTTGCGCAAGCGGCCGAAGAGTTCTTGCGCAAAGAGGTCATCCCGCGCGAAGAGGCCATCTATGCCAAAGACTGGGCCGTCACGCGCGAGCTTATGCTCAAGGCGGGCGCGCTCGGATTGCTCTCGATCGACATACCTGAAAAGTACGGCGGCCTCGGCCTCAACAAGGTCAGTTCGGCAGTGGTCGGCGAACAGTTCGCTCTTCAATCCTCGTTCGCAGGGTCGCAGAGCGCGCACGTCAACATAGGCACGCTCCCTCTTGTGTTTTTCGGCACCGAAGAGCAGAAGCAAAAATATCTGCCTCGCCTCGCGACGGGCGAAATGATAGGGGCTTACGCATTGACCGAGCCGCATTCGGGTTCCGACGCGCTCGCCGCAAAGACGAAAGCCGTGCTCTCGTCAGACGGCCGACATTACATACTCAACGGCCAGAAGATGTGGATAACCAACGGCAGCTTCGCGGACCTCTTCACCGTGTTTGCCAAAGTCGACGGCGAAAAATTCACAGCGTTTCTCGTGGAGCGCGGGCCTGGGCTTACGAGCGGCCACGAAGAGAAGAAACTCGGCATCGACGGGTCTTCGACCACCGCGCTTATGCTCGAAGATTGCCCGGTGCCGGTTGAGAACGTGCTCGGTGAAATAGGGCGCGGTCACCGTGTAGCCTTCAACGTGCTGAACATAGGTCGTTTAAAATTGGGAGCGCGCTCGGTCGGCACGATCAAGCTCTCGCTCGCCGAGTCGGTCGCTTACGCCAAAGAGCGCCATCAGTTCGGACGGGCGATAGCGAATTTCGGCCTGATAAAACAGAAGATAGCCGAGATGACGATTCGCGCTTACGTGGGCGAAGCGATGCTCTATCGCACGCTTGGCATGATCGACTGGTCGCTCGAACGTGCCGATAAGGACGATCCGCAGCAGGTGCTCCGCGTGCTCGAACAATTCGCCGTCGAATGCTCCATCATAAAGGTATGGGAGAGCGAGGCTCTCGGCTACGTCGTAGACGAAGAGGTGCAGATTTTCGGCGGCTACGGCTACTCGAAGGACTATCCTGCGGAACGCGCTTACCGCGATGCGCGCATATCTCGCATATACGAAGGCACTAACGAGATCAATCGCATAGTGATCGCAAGCCAGTTGTTGCGCCGGGCGAAAAACGGAGAATTGTCTCTGTTCGAAGCGGCCAATCGTTTGAGAGAAGGAGCGAAAGCTTTTTCCGACACCTTGAAGCTGAACCCTGCAACCCTCGCGCTGTCGAGCGAGTTGAAGATGCTTGCAAGCGCGAAGGCCATGACGCTCGCAAGCATAGATAGCATCGCACGGACTTATGGCGATGGGGCGCGCGAAGAGCAGGAGGCGCTTGCGCTCGTGGCAGATATGGTTATGGACGTTTACGCTCTGGAGAGCGCCCTGCTTCGCACCGCAAGGCTCACGTCCGAGCGCGGAGATGAGAGGTCTTCCGTGCAGACGGCCATCACACGGGTGTTTGCGCGCGAGGCATCGGCGCGCGTGGAGCGAGCGGCGCGCATGGTTGCGACGGAAACCGAAGACGGTGAGGGCATGGAAGTGATAGACCGCGTGACCTACCACGCCCCGATCAAATCGATAGCCGCGCGCCGCCTTGTAGCCGATAGAATAATCGAAGCGGGCAGATATAATTTGTAAAGGTTTTCGGGAGTGAGGCGGGGACGTTCACTGTGCCTTTATAGATTTGCTATGGTCACTGTGCGAGCGACGTAATCAATGGTTAGTTGCGTCCCCTCGAACATCTCTGTGCCTATTAAAGCGTCTTCGCCTTCGCTGATGATTACCGAGACAGTGTGCTTTTCGGCAAGCCATTCCATCTCAGCCAAAGCGATGTCAGCCATTATCAGGTGAGAACCAACCATTTCAAATATTTCATGGCCTATGATAGGGAAGCCGAGCCGGTCAACGACCGTTCTGGGCAGCATAAGCTGACCGTTGAAGCCCGTATCAATCAGGCATTCCACCGCTTCGCCGTCGGCAAACCGTACTTGTACGCAAGCCTCGCGCGAAGCTGTCACACTACCGAATTCGTAAGGCATGACCGCCTATGGTGTGCGCTGCTTTTTGACCGATGCGCGCCAGGTAAAATAGACTATCGGGCATAGCCGCGCGCGCGGCTATGAGAGCTTCGGTTCCTGTATCGCCGAGGAAGTAACGTCCCGTCGCAGGCTCGATGGCGACAAAGCGCCCTTTGTTTTCCCGTTCGAGGCGCTCTCTCAATTGTGCGTCGTAAATTCGCTGGCCCTGTTCTATCAGTTCATCTCTCAAAGTTGAATCGCTGTTTTTGAGTAGCTTGCTCATCGATCGATCCCCAGTTGAATCTTAACACGGGTTGTAGAGGCTTTGACACGAAGAGAGACAATACAGCATAGAGAGTTGTATGGACCATGAGGCTTGCAAAGGGTCGGCAGTAAACGGCGGGCGCTGAATGAATGCTGAACGACGAGCGAACTTGCGGCTCATCATTCAGCATTCATAATTCAGCGGTTGGTTCCTTACTACTTCTTCTTGGCTTCCCAGGGACCGGTGGCCTGGCCTGCGAAGTCGTATTCGCCGACGAGCTTGCCGTCCTTGATCATAGCAGTCAGCGTGATCGCGCCGTTCGGGGTGTCGAGCGCAAAGCTCAGTTTCCCATCTTTCCAGCTACCGTTGGATAGAGGCAGTGATCCCTGATCGCTGACGCTTTCGCCCGTGACCTTCTCGCCTTCAGCCTTGAGCTTGAGCGTGAAGTTGATCGTCATGCCACCAGCGTCCGCGCTGGCATCCCATTCGCCTGAGATCGGGTCGCCTGCCATCTCGCCTTTGGCATCGCCTTTGGCAGGCATGGCTGCGTCCATCTTCTTCAATTCGAATGTGCCGGTCTGTCCACCAAGCTCCCAGTTGCCGCTGATGACCCCTTCCTTGAGCATGCCTGTGATGGTGCCGACAGCGCCGCCGGCATCGAAGGTCATCGTCACTTTTCCATCTGCAAAAGTCCCGCCTGTGATCGGCGCGGGACCGTTCGGAGTGTCAATGCTTCCGGAGAGTTTGCCCGCCATGTTTTTGATCTCGACCGTGAGGGGCAATTCTCCGACCGAGTCGCCTTTTGCCGTGCCCTGATACTTGCCCGAAACCGGGTCCGAGTGATGATCCGGCGCGGCGGCATTGTTAAAAGTTGCTGCTGAGACGGCTGATGACATGGCCACCAGCAAAACCATGACCAGCAGAGGCATAATCTTTCTTGACCGCATTGTTTTCCTTCTCCTGATAGTGTTATATGAGTTTTTAGAGACTCAAGCCAATCTACGCTGGCAGAGTGGCGAAAGTTCTATTGTCAAAATACCGATACAGCATACAGGAAAACCCGATAGCGCGAAAGCCCGTTTCAAGGCGCTCTATCGCCCTCAACACCCCTCCATTTCGCATAGTTTCCGTCCGCTACGAGCGATGCGTCTTCCGGGTCGCGGTTGTAAACATATATCCAACATTGAAGTTCGCCGCCTCCATAAAGAGTTACGGGGGATTTTACTCGTGCAAAGAGGCTGCCACGAGGTTCATCCGGGTCGAATCCTTCGTATGAATCCAGGCTTGCCAACGTCTCCTGATCGTCCGGCAATTCGAATACTTCTCCCGCGATCGAGGTGTCTGCGGACGGATCGAGGATTGCGCCCGGATATTCACCCAGATCGTAGAGACGCCCCCGGACGAAAGCCTGTGTGATCGGGCTTAACCGACGAACAGTGTCTGCGATTTCATCAGGCGCATTGCCTGGCAGCAACGTGCCGTAGAGAAAGAGATAGTCGGTCATTTTTTGATCCCCAATAGTTTGCGAAGCCTTTCGTAACCATTTTCTTCGCGGCTAATGTATTCTCGCACTCTATCATGCCGCTTGAGACATTCAAGATAGTAGTTGAAGAGATCATCCACTTCTTGATGACGTAGTTGTTTGGACACAGTGAGGATAGCAACGAACTCGAAAAAATTAAGATAGTCAGTGAACTTTGCCTCCTCTTTGATAACAAGTTCATTGACTCGATCGGTATTGGCAATTGTATCGAGTATATCGCGCACCTCCTTGTATCGATCACTTTCGAAGAATTTATCGTAGAGCGTTGAGAGCCATCTGGCCCGCTCAAGGCGGGAATTGCGGCGATAGATAAATAGTGCCCCAAGCGCAGCAAGAATTGCTGAACCATAATACACCATTTCTGCAACTATCTTCCACTGCGTCAGGTCCATAAAGCGCCTCTTTGGGGCTCACAAATTCGCCAGAATGAAGTCTGTCATCAGAGTGCGCATGTGTTTGACAAGTAATGGATCGCGCACCCCATGCCGCGATTTCGGGTAGAGCATCAGTTGAAACTGCTTGCCCGCTTTTTGAAGCTCGTAGGCGAACTGAATCGTGTTCTGCATGTGAACGTTGTCGTCCATAGCGCCGTGTATCAACAGAAGCTTGCCGTGCAGGTCTTTTGCGGCGCGAAGGGGCGAGGTCTTTTCATACCCCTCCGCGTTGTTTTGAGGCGTCTTCATATACCGCTCGGTGTAGATAGAATCATAGAGCCGCCAATCGGTCACGCTCCCTCCGGCTATGCCTATCTTGAAACTCTTGCTGTGCGTCATGGCATAAGAGGTCATAAAGCCTCCGAAACTCCATCCCCATAACCCTATGCGCGTGGCCTCAACATAAGGTTGACTCTTGAGCCAGTTGAGACCGTCTTCGAGATCACGAAGTTCCAACTCGCCGAAGTTGCAATAGAGCGGCCAGACCGATTCCGACCCTTTGCCGCTCGCGGTGCGGTTGTCGCATATCCATATTATGTAGCCTTTCTGCGCGAGCATCTGATGCCACATATAGGCTTGCCTGCCCCAACTGTTGCGCACCTGCGGGGCGTGCGGCCCGCTGTAGGTGAAACTCCATACGGGATACTTCTTGCCGGGGTCGAAATCGGGCGGCTTTATCATCACAGCTTCCATCACGAACCCGTCGCGCGTCTTCACCTGCAAGAATTCCGGCTTGCCGAGTTTGTACTCTTTCAATGCCTCGACACGGTTTTCATCTATCACGCGCGCGAGCGTCCCGTCCGCATTGTAGAGCCGCACCTGCGTAGGCGTGTTTATATCGCTCCAGGAATCGATGAAATGGGTGGATGTCGGATTTAAACTGACCCTGTGCGTTCCTTCCGCTTGAGTGAGTCGCCTGAGTCCCGTGCCATCGAGTTTGACCCTGTAAGCATGACTTTGAATATGGCTGTGCTCCGTGCCGCTGAAGTAGACCCAGCCGTTTGCTTCATCTACGCCATCGAGCGAGCGCGCCTCCCATTTCCCGCTCGTCACCTGATGCAGAAGCTTGCCGTCTGCGGAGTAATGATAGATGTGCTGCCAGCCTGTGCGGTCGCTGAACCATAGAAAGGTGCCGTCTTTCAACCAGCGAGGCTCGTCTATCACCTCGAACCATGCTTTCGATCTCTCTTTAATGATAGTCTTCGATTTCCCGGTGCGGGGGTCAGCGAAGTTCAAATCGAGCCAGGTCTGCTCGCGGTCCTGTATTTGATAGACGACCTGTTGACTGTCGGGAGTCCAGCCGACTCTGACTATGAGAAACTCGCCGCCCTCATAAGTGAAGGTGTCTATCCATCGAGTCGCGCCGCCCGACGCATTGACGACGCCGATTTGGACATCGGGGTTCGGGTCGCCCGCCTTTGGATAAGAAGTGGTCTCCACTTCCTGAAGCCTGGGGATGTGATCTATGACCGTGAAATCCTTCACGGGAGCTTCATTCAATTTGAGGTAGGCAAGCATCTGGGAATCGGGACTCCACCAGTAGCCCTTGAAGTTCCCGCGCCCGTAGAGTTCTTCCTGATAGACCCAATCGAGTCGCCCGTAAAGCAGCCTAGGGTTGCCGTCGCTTGTCAGCGCGCGTTCGCGCTGAGTGGCAATGTCTACGACGTGAATATTGTAGTTGCGAATATAACTGACCATGCGGCCGTCGGGGCTGAACTCCTCGCCGACCTCTTCTTCGGGGGTGTTGGTGAGACGCAGAGCTTTGTCGCTTCCGAATTCGTAATAGAAGAGATCGTTCGCGTGATTTATCAGCGCGGCGGTTTCAGACGCGTTCATCTGATAAGAATCGCGATGAGCGAGCGAGCGGGCATCTTCGCGGCTGAATCCCGGAAGCGCCGTAAAGGCGGCCTCCATCTTCGCAGCGTCGAAGAAAGGCGACGACGCGCCCGTGCGCGCATTGACCTTCAGGAGTTGAGTCGCGCTGCTCTCAGGCTCTCGCTTGGGTTGAAGATAATGCAGGCCGCCCTTGAGCCAGCGCAGCCCGGTCGGGGGCGAGCCGTTGAAATTCACGCCCTTCACAGGGTCGAATATGTCGTCAAGGGTGAGCAGCTTCTCCTGCGCCACAAGTGCGGGCGAAAGAGAAACGATAAGCAGAACGGCGGCGATGAAATAGAGATGGCGTTTCATGTTTTTTCTCCTCTACGCACAGGTTCAGACATTAAGTGAGTGCAATTATTTCTTTGTAAGGGGTAGGTGTCTCAATTGATTCCCATCGATAGATTTGCCACTAAACGAGTCAAAGCTTCTCGATCAATCAATTCAAGGCCGGGAATTTGTTTTGCAAATTCTACAGCCTCTCTCGTAAACCCGCTTGATGTTACGAGTAGAGCATGGTCGGCATCATTCTCAATGCTTTTGGCATACAAGACGCGAAGAGGGGATACTCCTACAAGGTGACCAGGTTTATATTTTTTGCATTCGACTATATAAGTTTCTTGCCCTCTGATTGGATCACTACGCATAATCTTCAGGTCAAACCCGCTATCAAGCACCTTAGAACTCTGAATCACCTTATAGCCCATAGAGTCGAATACATAAGACACAAATTCTTCAAATTCCCAGGGATTCATCCAATCGAGACTAGATAGATCCTTCTGCACTTTATGCAGTATCTTTGGGTGAAAAAGGCCCGGCTGGGCAAGGTGTGTTCCTTCCGGAATCTGTGTCTCAACAAACTTGGCCTCCTCGACAGATGCTCTGTCGAGCAATGCCCCTTTTAAATTCGTATGCTCAAGGATTGCCATATCGAAGCGAGCGCCGACCAGTGACGCATTTTCGAAATTGGTGAATTTCAAGGAAGCGCCATAGAAATCACAGCCATCAAGTAATGCCTGGTTAAATAACGCTTTATCCAGATTAGCGTTCTGGAAGTTTGCTGAAGGTAAAACCAGATTCCTGAAGTCTTCACTATGCAAATCCGGACTCCATCCTGGATTGAGTATACGTACTTCATTCCATTCTTCCGGCCGCCCTGCTTTAAGTAACTCGATTGCATTTTCAGGCGTGAATCTCTTTTTCGTGAAGAGCCTTTTCGTAAGGTACAAGGAAATAAGGGATCCCAATAATGCAGCCAGAATACTGACGAGGATTATTACTGATTGAGAAGTAATCATTTCGACACCTCATTAAGTGTGCGCACCGCAGCAATAGTTATACCAGAAGCCAGAAGTACGGATATAGATATTGCCAGCAGTCCGCCGAGGCTCAAACTATGGGATGATGAATATACGCCCAGCGCATATCCACTCAGCAGCAAGGTCAAAATCCAAATAGCAACACCGATTAGAAATAAGTACATGAACTTGGGAGTGAAATCCAACTCATCAGGAAGCGTGACAACATAATCAACGATAATTCCTGCGCCGGTAGGTTTCCTTGAAATCTGAGTGACCAGCTTTGCGCGAAAATAGGTACGTTCTGAGACGGCCAAGGAGAATAAGACGCCTGTTGCCCATAGTGAGACCGATGGTTGAATCTCAAACCATACAGTCGTACTTCCAAAGGTAAATACCTTTATGGCAGCACCAACAACAAACATCAGTGACCAGAAAATCAGCGGTCCCACAACCTCTATTTTCAAAGCCGTATCCTCCCTAGAAATTTGCAATACCGTATATCACTTTAGCTACTCAACCAACATTTATACACAAAACACAGAGCATACGAAAGCCCGGCCCGCCTGTAGTCCGGTTGTGACACAAAAACGCAACGGCCTCTTCTCGAACAAGCGAGGCGCAAAATCGTGTGTCCTAAAACAGAGGGTCTATCCGTGAAATCAAGAAAGAAATCTTTTGTAGAAGGCCCTGCCTTCCACTGTAATCTGTGGTCGAAATGGAGTTTCAATCTAGCGTCGGCGCGAAGGTTTTTTGCCCGATTTGGCGCTCCGAGAACGGGTGCCGTTCTTGCCCCTCTTGGTAGTCCGCGAACTGGTGGCTTTCTTTGAAGTGGGTTTGGATTTGGAGTTGCTGACCTTCTTTGAACTCGTCCTGGATTTGGAACTCTTGGCTTTCGATGTGCTCACTTTTTTGGGAACACGGATGGTCTGCCCGCTGCGCAAACGGGTGCGCGAAGAGATTTTATTGATCTTTGCCAGTTCCTGCACGGAGACTCCATGCCGCCGCGCTACTGCTGTAAGCGTGTCGCCCCGCCGCACTCTGTATGACACGAGCCGTGTGCTGTAAGACGATTTGCTGCTCCGGGCGATCTCTTCGGCCGGGATCACGACTTTGCGCACTCGCTGGTCTTCGGGCAGCTTGGCATAAGCGATCTCGAAACGCTTCTTCATCCCCTTGGGCAGCTTGAGCGCGTAGGTCTGATCGGGAGGCGAAACTCCGCGGCGAAGCTCAGGGTTCAGATTCTGCATCGTTTCATAAGGCACGCCTAGAAGGTCGGCCGCCACCTTGAGATCGGTTTGATCGGGAAGCGGGAAGGTATCATATTCAAGCGTCGGGTCGGGTTTTACATCTATCTCGTAGCGGTCCTGGTTTTTGCTGACGATGATTATCGAAAGGATTATGGGAACGTAATTGCGGGTCTCCTGGGGCAGGAGATTCCGCCTGTGCAATTCCCAGAAATCGGCATAGCCGCAACTGGCTATGGCGCCGGCGACGCGGCCTTCACCGGAATTATATGCCGCCATCGCAAGCAGCCAGTCTCCCGCAAAATAGCCGTTGAGCCATCGCAAATATCTCGCCGCCGCGCGGGTCGATTTCTCGGGCTGAGAGCGTTCATCGATCCACTGTGTCTGAGCCAGGCCGAAGCGAGTGCCCGTCGAAGGGATGAATTGCCAGATGCCTTTTGCCGCGGCGCGCGACAATGCGTTAGGCTTCCAGACAGATTCCGCCTGAGCGAGCCATATCAAGTCGGGCGGCACGCCCTCTTCTTTAAAAATCCTTTCGGCCATCTCGCGATAGCGGCCCGACCTCCGCAACCCCACTTCCATAGTCGAACGGCCGCGGCCGGAAACGAAATACTCTATGAATTGCACGACGGGAGGCGCTATCGAAAAGTTGAAATCGTACTCTCCGAATATCTTCACTCCGTCGAGAGTCGCTACAGGGAGGTCCGTTTCTTTGATGTCGGAGAGTTCGTCGAGCACAGACGGCTCGACCACTTCGGTATTTTCCTTGAGAGCGGACGGTTCGACCACTTCGGCTTTTTCTTGCTTGGAGTGATCGTCTCCGGGAATGGCTTCGTGCTTGTGTATGCGGGAGACGAGGTCTCTATAGTAAGCTTCGAGCCGGGAGTTGCTTTTTATATCTACGCCCGACAGCAGTATCTCATCTATAGCCTTGTTGAAATACCGGCGCGAGAGAGCGAGCTGGCTTTTGGCAAAGGCTTCCTCGCCTTTGCGATAATTCGCCTCCGCGCGCTCGATGATGGCTCCGAGGTCGACATAAAGATTTCTTTCTTGGGATGGGGATTGTTGAGGTGACTGGCCTAAAACTTCTTCCGACGCGAGAGCGCCGGTGAGCAATAATGAAATGATAAAAATAACAACGCTTCGTCCCACTCGTTTCGTCGACCTCATCTTTGGATATAACCTTTCGATTCGAGATTTCCTGCCAGAACGAATCTGCGACCTCTTCCGGGCGTACCAAGAAAGAAATCTTTATAAAAAAGAGATCTTTATGGCGACATCAACAAGGGGCTGACCGACCGCAAAATTCATCCTGAAATATTAAATTCTGGTAAGTTGGGTGGTTATATCACGCCATGTCCTGTCGAGTCAACGATTAAAGGCTTCGCAACAAATTTGAAACAATCTTATAAGATCGCTGTCTTGAGCACCTGATGCACCGAATCGACGAATACGAAGTCGAGCTTCTTGAGCAACTCTTCGGGTATCTCTTCCAGGTCGCGCCGGTTCTGTTGCGGGATTACTATAGTGGTCACGCGGGCGCGGCGCGCAGCCAGCACCTTCTCTTTTATGCCGCCTACTGGAAGCACGTTTCCTCTGAGAGTGATCTCGCCTGTCATAGCAACCGAACGTCTGATCTGTTTGCCCGAAAGCGCAGAGACCATCGCCGTCGCAAGCGTCACGCCCGCCGAAGGACCGTCTTTAGGTATGGCTCCCTCGGGCACGTGTATGTGTATGTCGAACTGATTGAATTTCCCCTGGTCTATTCCGAGTTCGTCCGCTCGCGACTTGGCCCAGGAGAGCGCGGCCTGCGCAGATTCTTTCATGACCTCGCCCAACTGGCCCGTGAGAATCAGGCTTCCCTTTCCTGCCGTGAGCAGTGCTTCTATAAAAAGGATGTCGCCGCCCGCTGGCGTCCACGCAAGTCCCGTCGCCACGCCGACCTGATCTTTCTTCAATACCTCGTCCGGGTGCATGTGCGGGATGCCGAGGAAATCTTGCAGCTCCTTGGCCGACACGCGCACCGTCGCGTCGTTCCCTTCGGCAACCCTGCGAGCAACCTTGCGGCATATAGCGGCTATTTCGCGCTCCAATTGTCGCAAGCCCGATTCGTGCGTGTACTGTTGAATGACTCCGCGCAGGGCCGAGCGGCTGAGGGCGATATGGCTCGTGCGTATGCCGTGTGCATCCATCTGTTTTGGGATGATATGGCGGCGCGCTATCTCGACTTTCTCTTCTTCCGTATAGCCCGCAAGACGTATGACCTCCATGCGATCTCGCAAGGCTGCGTGTACGGAATCGAGCACGTTTGCCGTAGTCATAAACATGACGTTCGACAGGTCGAAAGGCACACCGAGATAGTTATCGCGGAAAGAGAAATTCTGTTCAGGGTCTAACACTTCAAGGAGCGCAGACGACGGGTCGCCCCGAAAGTCCGCTCCCACTTTGTCTATCTCGTCGAGCATAATCAGGGGGTTGTTCGTCCCCGCCTGCTGGATGGATTGAACTATGCGTCCGGGCATCGCGCCTATGTAGGTGCGGCGATGGCCGCGTATTTCGGCTTCGTCGTGAAGACCGCCGAGACTGAGGCGCTGGAATTTGCGATTCAAGGCGCGGGCTATCGAACGTCCGAGGCTGGTCTTGCCGACTCCCGGCGGGCCTACAAGGCAGAGTATTGGGCCTTTAACCTTGTCTTTCAGCTTTCGAACGGCGAGCGATTCTATTATGCGCTCTTTGACCTTTTCCAGTCCGTAGTGGTCCTCGTCGAGTATCTTCTGCGCGCGCGCAAGATCGAGGTTTTCTTCCGAAGACGCGGACCAGGGGAGGTGTACCATGACATCGAGGTAATTGCGCAGGGTCGCGCTTTCGGCTGCGTCCGGGTGCATGCGTTCGAGCTTCTTGATCTGCCGGTCGACCTCTTCTTCGACCTCGGCGGGCATCTTCGTTTGAAACATCTTCTCGCGGTAGAGGGCTATCTCTTCGGCCAGTTCGTTGCCTTCGCCAAGCTCGGCCTGAATGGCTTTCAGTTGTTGCCGGAGATAGAACTCGCGCTGCGTGCGGTCTATCTCGCCTTTGGCCTGTGTGTTGATCTCCTGTTGGACCAGAAGGACGTTTATCTCTCTGGCCAGTAGTTCGTTGACGCGGCGAAGGCGGTTTGCGGGGTCGAGTTTTTCGAGCACGCTCTGCGCATCCGAGACCTTGAGTTCGAGATTCGAGGCCGCAACGTCGGCCAGGCGTCCGGGGTCTTCGAGATTGGCAACTATAGCCATTACCTCTGAAGATATGTTCTTGCCGAGCGTGATTGCGCGCTCCAGCGACCCGCGCACGTTGCGGACAAGCGCTTCAAGTTCGAGTTCTTCGGCGTCGGGGTCGGTATCGGTCAAAGGTTCTATGTGGGCCAGCAGGTGGGGGAGGCCATCGTCATACCTGGTGACGCGGGCGCGGGCAAGTCCTTGAACCAGTATGCGTATGCGGCCGTCGGGCATCTTGAGCATGCGCATGATAGCGGCTGCGGTCCCGTAATCGTAGAGGTCGCTTCCAGAAGGCTCTTCCTTTTCGAGGTCGCGTTGAGCGGCAAGCATTATGATGCGATTTTCTGCGAGCGCCTGCTCGACTGCGCGAATCGAACGTTCCCGCTGCACAAAGAGCGGGACTATCATGAAAGGGAAAATAACTATGTCTCTGAGAGGCAGGACGGGAAGCGAATCGGGCAGGCGCACCTGCTCGTCGCTCGCTTCTATCTGCACCTCTTCCGGGTCCATTAAGGAAGTCATATTCAGCGATTTCTCCTGACAAGCAATAGAGGTAAAGGATATTCTTTGATCTTGAAAAATCTCAATCCTTCGCTATATGCAAAGCGACCATGAAAGCGCCTATGATGCCTAAACCTGCCGACACGATGATCGCTCCGGCGGAATACTGACCTGCCGTAATCATCGCCATAAAGTTTGAGAGCGATGCTCCCAAAAGAACGCCTCCCACTGTTCCTATATGCCTGAAGAATCGGCGGCTCGTGCTCGATACCAGATATTCGCTCGCGCGCTCGACATAAAGATTTCTTTCTTGTGCGCTGCCGAAACCGTATCCGATTGATGGCGCTTCGATACTTTTATCGATTCGGAAACCAATTCAACGACGTACTCGCTTATCTTTTCCTTCAGCCGCGACAATGCGACAGGCGAGAAGAGGGAAGGGTTGATACGCTCAAGCTCGGAGTCGGCATGTTCGATGATCTGTTCTAATGTTCCTTCAGGTTCTGGAGGATCGCTCATTCAGTCGTCCTTATTTTGAGTTGAGTTTGCATCTGGATTGAGCCTGCTCTTATCAATCGCGTCGGTGAAAGCGTGGATCAAGTTGTATTTAAGAGTCGTTACTTCCGCAGATTCCTTCTTAGAAACCCGCACCAAATAAGTCATAAGTGCTAAAAGCAAAGCGAACCCTGTAAGTAGGAGAAGATAGAGACCGGCCGATTCCCTTGTTCGGACGGTCAATATGCTGCCTTCCGCTGCCAACAATGCTATCAGGGTAATGAGAAGAGAGAGAAAAGTGACTAGAAGTCCCCGGAAAAATTCCCTTTCTTTTCTCTTCATCAAGACCTTTCTTCTTTCTTCGTTCATAGACATAAAGCAAAACCTCGCATCCGTCATAAAACGTCAGACATACTTGATGCAACAAACCCGCATCAATCAACGGAACTGCCTGTCACGTCGCCTTTTCCGATTGAGCGCGTTTACCGTTTCTCGTCACTTATTATAAGCGCCGCAATCGCTTCTTGCCATTATTTAGACGGACGCCCGATCTTCAATGACACATCTCGAAAAGGAAATCACCCTTCGAGCAAAAGTCTCCTATCCAAATTCAAATCGTCACGAGCGACGAAGACTGATTACCTGACGCGGCCCGTGCGGACGAGCGATTTGAGTTCGCTCATGAATTCCGACACGTCCTTGAAATCGAGGTAGACCGATGCGAAGCGCACGTAGGCCACCTTGTCGAGGTCTTTGAGTCGCCGCATTATCATCTCGCCTATCTTATGCGTGGAGCGTTCGCGGTCGCGCGATTCCTGGACATATTTTTCCACAGAGTTGACCAATGCCTCGATTTTGACCATAGGAATCGGCCGCTTCTCGCATGCCTTCATCACTCCCTGCAAAAGCTTTTCGCGGTCGAACGGCTCGCGTCGGCCGTCCTTCTTCACAACCATGTACGGTATTTCGTCTATGCGCTCGTAGCTCGTAAAGCGCCGCTCGCATTTGAGACACTCTCTACGGCGGCGAATCACATCCCCTTCACGGCTCTCGCGCGAATCGACCACCTTGTCTTCCTGGTGCCCGCAGAATGGACATTTCATAATCGGTTCCTCTTCATCCTTGCACAGTTATAATATTTTCATCTTCCTGCTGAGACGGGAGGCTGTCCGTCTGTTCGGCCTCTTCGACCTGCTTCTCGCCCATACGTCTCAAACGGTCGAGCGACAGGCCATCCTTGAAAATGTAGAACATGCCGAAAAGCGTCGCGGGGGCGAATATGGCCAGATGCAAGATTATTGCAACCGAGGCAGCTTTGTTCTGCTCGACGCCCAAAAAGATCAGCGCCCCGGCCGCGGCCGTGTGAAAAGGTCCGGTCGCCCCGCCCGGCGTCGGCACCACAGAACCTAACATCGCCGCTCCCATCAGAAAGACCGCGCCGGTCAGTGGAATCTGCTCGTAAGGAATGCTGAATGCCCGCACGACCAGCAGGTGCGCAAGCGAAGCCATCAACCACAGCAGCACCGTGTAAGAGAGCGTCACCGTAAGCCCCCTTGCATCGTGCAGCACCCCAAGCCCTTCCGATATGTGAGAGAGCAGACTGAGCAGGCCGCGTTTGATCTTCGAGGGCAGCCAGTCGAGCTTGCGTTCCAGATAGGCGAGAACTCCCGTCCTGCGGCTGCGGAAAACAGATAGCCCGTATATGCCGGCAATCGATGCGCAGAGCAGGAGCGCGCCCGTGACCTTGATCAAACCGAATACTCTCATCGCTTCGGCGTCGCGGCTCGTGTACTCGAAGAAGATGAGGTTGACGGCGAAGAAGCAGACGACCATCACCATGTCGAATACGCGCTCGATCATAACGGTCGCGTAGCTTGCCGAAGGATGGACGCGCTCTTTTACAGAGAGCACGGCGGGCCTGACTATCAATTCCCCCGCGCGGCCCATCAGAAAGAGAGCCGAAAATCCCACCATCGTCGCCCGAAACAGCGCCCTGAGCGGCGGGTGTGCCATGGGTTCGAGCAACGCCCGCCATCTGATTACCCGGACGAAATAGGTGCCGACGAACAGAGTCAGCGCCAGAGAGAGCAAGGGCCAGTCGGCCCGCCGCACTTCGGTCCACACTTCCGTCCAGTCGAGTTTGTGCGCGAACCAGTAAACGAATATGACGCCGACTGCAAGGCCCGCGATCGTTTTGAGCCTGCTGTTCAAAGCTTTTAGCCATCCTCTTGTTATGCTATCTTTGAAACCAAAGGCGAGCGACGAAATGTTCTCCGAGTTCCGCCTCGATTTAAAAGACGCAGCCGCCAGAAGAAAGAAATCTTTAGCGGCTGTACCGAAGCGGGGATTCTAGCACAAAATCCGGACCCGGCGCACGCCTTTATGGTATGTGGAAACGGTACTTGACCGGACGGGAAACCGGATTGAAACATTTTGAGTTACCATCTCGTTCAGCGAGTTGGAGACTTCAGGTACTTTTCGCTGAAGTTAAAAATCGACTCACGAGAAGGCAACAGGTGGGAGCAAGACCAGCGTTGACGTCAAGCGATGCTGAATTGGTTCAGCGTTGTATAGAAGGCGACCAGCATGCCTGGGCGGAAGTGGTGCGTCAATATTCGCGTCGCATATACAATCTGGCCTATCGCTTTACGTCGAGCCATGCTTCGGCCGAAGACCTCACCCAGGAAGTCTTCATAAGAGTCTATCGGTCTTTGAATCAGTACGACCCGTCGCTCGGCGATCTGTCGAACTGGCTGATGCGCCTTGCGCGTAATTTGATAATCGATGATTACCGGAAGCGGCAGCGCACGCCTACGGATTCGAGCGACGATCTGGCAGATCATGAATATCATCTCCCCGCTTCGAGCGACAGCCCGCAGCGCTCGCTCGAACGCAAGGAGCGCAGGCTCCAGGTTCTCGCGGCCATCGATAAGCTTTCGCACGACCTGCGCGAATGCGTGATACTGAGGGATATCGACGAATTGACTTATCAGGAGATAGTCGATCTCCTTCAGATACCTGAAGGCACAGTCAAGAGCCGCATCAATCGCGGCCGCATAGAACTGGCCAAAGTGCTGCGCAGGATGAAAGTGCATCCCGATTAGACTTGCGGGCATCCGGCACGCGCCCGCAGCCCGTAGTAATAGCCGATTGCGCGGCTTGCACTGAATCGATGATGGACGATTCGCGGGGGTCGGGCCGGAAACAGTATAGGGAGAGTGGAGGGCTTTCGACTCCACACAAATTATAAAGAGTATGAATTGCAGTAAGTTTGAAGAATCGCTCAGTCAGTACCTGGACGGAATGTTATCTGGCAGTGACGCCCGTCTCTTTCGCGCGCACTCGCTCAAGTGCCGCTCTTGTCGGACGACGCTCGACGATGTCAAAGCCGTGCTCGAAATATGCAAGCTCCCGGATGAGACGCCTCTATCCGGGGCGCTCGAAGCCGCTCTGCTCAATATCCCGGCAGAGCAGGGGCCGCTTGATTGTTACGGCTTTGAAGAACTGATAACCGAGTTCCTCGACGGGTTCGTTCCCGCCCGGACCTATAATCTCTTCGAGACCCACGCTGCATCGTGCGAAGATTGCTCCGGCCTGCTCACCGAAGTGGTCTACGCCGTGGCCGCGTGCCATTCGGTCCACACTTACGAAGATTATGAAGCGCCCGCCGCTTTGATCGAAAAGCTGGAGGCCCTAGTGCCTGAGCAACGCCGCAGCTTCAAAAGGAAGACTTTTTTCCTCGGACGCGAGTTGTCTGATCGCATAACGGCCTGGGTCGGCTACCTGATACCGAGCGCGACCGGGGGCGTTCGGTGGAGTTTTGCGACGGGGTCTATGCTTGCCTTCGCCACTTTCGCATCGTTGTTGTTCGGATTTTCGGACGACTGGACTGTGGGCGGCATATACCGCCAGGCTCACGTCAAAGCCGGACAACTCTACAGCCAGGGCGCAGGCATCTACGGGCAAAAGGACGAAGTCGTGGCCCAGTTGCAACAGGTTGGATCGGGCATAGAAGAGATATGGGATACTTTGGGCGGCACATCCGGGAAGGGTCAGTCGGCGAGCGGCACTGAGGGAAATCAGAAGAAACAGGAGTCAGGCGCGTCCAGGCCTGCGGATTCTACTCAAAAGCACTAATCGAAATACAAAATAATGGAGTGCAGACCGTCCGCCTTCTGTGCAGGGGCGCAGGGGTGCGGGAGCGCAGGGACGTTTGGAAGGATGAAGGATGGAGGATGAAAGCGGGAGTGAAGGGATATTCATCCTTCACCTTGCGGCCTTCATACTTTCCCAGTCCCTCTGCTTGATTGTTTTGGAAGCCGGGTCGGGAATTCCCTGAACCCTTACCGAATTATCGACGTTCTAAGCTTTGAGGGGTTATAAAAAGAAGCCCTCAGAAAAGAGTTAGGATTTAATCATTATGTATTGTTCGTATCATCCGCAGAATCCCGCGCGCGTGCAGTGCCTCAGTTGCAGGCGTCAGCTATGTCCGGCCTGCGCTCACAGGATAAAGGGATCGCCCTATTGCCAGGACTGCATAGTGATGGGCATCGAATCTCTGTCGCGCGATCATTACAACTCACACCGGTCGAAAGGGCGGCCTGCTGCTGCCTTCTTTCTGGCGCTGCTGCCCGGCCTGGGGGCCGTCTACAATCGCCAGAATATAAAAGCGGTCGTCCACTTCGTCACCGTAGTCGGGCTTTTCCAGCTTACGAATCTCAACGTGATGGAAGGCTTCTTCGTGATGGCCGGTATGGGCTTCTACTTCTATTCGATAATAGATGCTTATCGCACCGCACAAAAGATAGCTCGCGGGGAGAGCGCAGCCGCCGATGAAGAACTATTCAAGAAAACTCTCATCAAGCGCGCTCCCATGATCGGCCTGCTCTTCATAGTTACCGGCCTTTTGTTGTTCATTCAAATCCTGCAGCCGTTCAACATCCGTCTCTCTTTCGCCAAGCTGATACCGGTGGCGCTGGTATTCTTGGGCGGCTATCTGCTTACGAGATATTTCAAGCGTTCGCGGGAAGGCGGTTATACGGCGGACTATCCCGATCAACCTCCTTATCCGCTCATACCGGGAGCGTTCTCCGAGCGGCAGTCTCAACAATCGAGCAGGCAATCTTATCCAGGCGATAGGAGGTAGAGCGAAGGTTGGCTTCGAAGGGCAATAAAAAGAGGGGCACGCTGATGCTGGGGCTGCTGCTGCTGGCAGTCGGGCTTATCTTCATCTTCTTTCCGGCGAGCACGAGCCTTGCCGAATGGTTGATGCGATTGTGGCCGGTATTTTTGATATGCGCGGGCGTGGTGCGTGTGATGGGATTCGCCATAGAGCGCAAGCCGCGCTCGCCTGTGGGCGGGATGCTGCTCATCATAATAGGCGTGCTCTTTCTGGCCGGGCGCTTCCATTCCAATTTGAACGCCCTGCAAATCTACGGGCGCTACTGGTTGTTGTTGCTTGCGGTCTTCGCCGCCGTGGAACTCCTGCGCTTTTATTCACATCGCCACACCGAAGGGCCGCCGCCCCGATTGTTCACCCCCTGGCGACTGATATTCATAGCATTCATAGTGAGCACGGGAGTGCTCGCCAATCGCATGGCGACCAACAACCCTTCTCTGCTCAGCGCGCTCAAACTCGACGGGTTCCTCAGCGAATTGCGCGACTCCGTAGTAGGCCAGACCTATACATTCAAAGATGAGCCTTTCGTCGCAAACGCGATCGAGCCAGGCATAAAGATCACTGTCAACAACAGCTATGGAAGCGTGAAGGTGACGGGCGGCGGCGGAAGTATTCGCGCCACACTCGCCAAAGGCGTGCGCGCATGGGATGAAGAGGATGCCCGGAAGATAGCCGAACGTATCCGGCTCGTCGTCAAAGAGTCGCCCGGCGAGATTTACATAACGACCAACCGTGCAGAGGTCGATCACCAATTCACGACCGATATTCAAATCGAAGTCCCTTATTCGTCTGCGGTCTCTGTGACAGGCAGCTACGGCCCGGTCATTGTCAATTCGGTAAGCGGGGATGTGGCGATCAAGCTGGGATACGACCGGGCGGATGTGACGGACATCAAGGGGAATGTGAATCTCGACCTCACGTATTCAGACGCCGGGGCCGCCAACATCAACGGCAATCTTACTATAAAAGGGGCCAAGCGCGCGCGCGTGGCGAACGTGACCGGCTCGCTGGATCTAGCTGCAAGCAACGGCTCGGTCGAACTTCGCGACATCACGGGAAGGGTTCGCGTTGACGCGCCCTTCTGCCGTATAAACGCGCAGGGACTCTCGGACGTCGCGCAGTTCAAGACCGAACATGGCAAAGTCAATGTGACGCGCGCGGCGAGCCTCGTGATCGTAGGCCCTCACTCGGACATACGCGCGGAAACCGTCGATGGCGATCTCACCGTGCAATCCTCTCACAGCGATATAACGCTTCGCTCGATAGAAGGCCGACTGGCGATTTCAGCGCAACATAGTTCCGTAAACACGGACGGCGTGCGCGGGCCGATCACTGTCGAGACCTCGCACAGGAGCGTAACGGTGAAGAACTTCTATGAGAGCGTGCGGGTGCTGACGAGTTTTCAGGACGTGACGCTTGTGGCCGACTCACAGCCCGCCGGAAATATCGAAGTCGAAAACATCAGAGGCGCAATCAAGCTCATACTCCCGCAATCGAGCCGATTTCAACTCGACGCATTGAGCGAGAACGGTCAGGTAAGACCCATAGGCTTCGGCGAGCTTCCGCGGAAGCCGGGAGAGAGTCTGATCTCCACGCTCGGATCGGAAGGACCGACTATAAAGTTGAAGACCTCCTACAGGAATATAACTATACAGGCGAGCAAGGACCGTCAGGCACAGGACAGAGGGCCCGTCAATTGAGCGAGATTTCAACTCCCGACTTTGAGAGGCTCGTCGGAGCGAGTGATGAGGCTCAAGTCGGCAGTAAAAGATTTTGAAAGGAGTCTGGTATGGGAATTTTGAGATTCATAATCGGCATAGTGACCTTCGTCATAGCCGTCAAACTGCTGGGGATATTGCTGGCGCTCGTAGGCTTCGCGCTGAAGCTCTTATGGATAGCCATAATCGTCGGCTTCTTCGTGCTTATCGGATGGGTCGTATACAAAGTCGTCTGGCCCAACAAGGCGGAACAGTTGTAGCCATACGAAGCAAGGAACCGGGCCGGGGCGCTGAGGCGAAAACCTTCAGCGCCCTAGCCCGGTCTCTTCGAAACCCGCTGCGAGTTGCAAGGGCCGGACGATGCCGTTTCGTTGCGCCCTCAAGATCGATTCGTTTTCCCTCTCCGAATAGCTCAAGCGATTATCCGTTCGAAATCGGCTTCAAGCAGGCGAATTCCTGCTCTTGTCGGTCCCTCAGAGCGCGCCCTGAATATCGCCAAATCCCGCTTGCCATCGCGTCTCTTCCTGTGATAGGCTCCCCGTTCTGTTTGAGCAGAAGTTATTCCTCGCATATCGGATTTTTGGTAAAGGTTTTAAAATCAGGGTGTTGCTGTGGGGCATTGGCAGCATCCCCATACTCTGCTGGCAGAGCCAAGGAGATGTCGAATGTCAAAAGATAATCGCCTCTTTACCTTCATGATAATTCCCACTGCCACTTCCAAGGCAAAACGCATAAGCATACATCACAACGTCATATATATAACAAGCGGGCTGATGGTCGCCTTCATACTGCTGACGATTTTCGCAGCCTTCCGCCTCGTGCAGCACGAGGCTCTCAACCTGGAATTCCATTCGGTGAAGAGCGAAAATGAGAGCCTCAAGAAACAGAACGAAGCGTATGAGAGTTCGTATGCGAAGTTGAAAGGACAGATCTCCTACATCGAAGACGTATCGAAGGAACTCGCCCGGCAGGCCAGGATGGAAAACATCCCCGAAGTCGACGAGCAGGTAGGTATGGGCGGGCCGGAATCCGTATCGGCGCTCGACCGCGCGGCAGACCATCTCGAACGCAATGTCCGCGAAATAGGCGACCGGCTGAAATCCGACCTCCTGCGACTGGCCTCGATTCCATCGGGACTGCCCGTCAACGGCTATATAACCGACGGCCTCGGCATTAGGCGCAGTCCCTTCGGCGGCGGCGGCGAATATCACACAGGTCTCGACATAGCCGTAGACTTCGGCACCCCTGTGGCCGCAACGGCGGACGGGATTGTGATATGGGCCTCGTCACACGGCGGCTACGGCAACCTCGTGGCCATCTATCACAGCAACGGCATCACCACGCGATACGGCCACCTCTCAAGGATAACGGTCGAAGTGGGCCAGAGAATCAAGCGCGGCGATCAAATAGGGCACGCGGGCAGCACGGGGCGCTCGACAGGCCCGCACGTGCATTATGAGATACGCGAGAACGATCAGCCCGTAGACCCTCTGCGCTACGTCGAACAAGCGCGACCTTGACGAATCTTTTCGGATTTCAGATTTCAGATTTGCGAAGCGCCCCTCATAGAAGGGGCTTCCTTCACAGCCTTGAAGAGAAAGGCTATCTGCGCTCATCCAATACACAGGCAAACAATCACACCGACTCTACCGGGCCACTCCTACAAGGGCGCAAGGCAATGAAATCCGCAAAGGTGAAGGTCCGCGAATTATTCAGCGAAATTTTCGAGGACGAGGAAACCGATCAATCGGCCGAGAGGAGAAAGTTGTGAACGGATCGCATAAAATCGCCGTCGGATCGCTCACCTTGAGCATTATAGCCTGCCTGTTGGCGGGGGCGGTCTGGTGGACCACAAGGAAAACAGTAGAGAGTACACCTCGACAAAACGCAGGCTGGCTCGCGGGCACCTCTCAGGAGAAGTTCGCACAGGTTGAGCGGCACTTGCGCGGACTGGACCAGGCGATGGCCGAAATCGGCTACCGCTACGGCGAACTTCTAGTCGCGGGCAAAGAGAGAAATTGGGATTACGCAAGGTATCAGACGGAAAAGATCGATCTCGCGCTGAGGCTCGCTCTGGAACGTCGCCCCAAGCGCGCGCAATCAGCCCAACCATTCTTGAATGAATCGCTGCCCGCCGTGATACAGGCTATCGAAAGCAGGGATGACGGGCGACTCGATGGCGCGCTCGATCAACTTCATAACTCGTGTGTCGAGTGCCATCGCAGCGAGAATGTCCTCTATTTTCGAGACGCGGTCGGGCGCATCAGAGACAACGCGCTCAAATGAATCCAAACTTCAGAGAGATTATGCCATGACGCTTTTTCAAAAAATTTTCGCAACCAACGCGCCCGCAGCGGTGATCCTCATCCGCCTGCTTGTGGGCGCAGTCTTCCTTTCGGAAGGCATTCAGAAGTTTCTCTTTCCCGCTGAGGTCGGAGCGGGGCGGTTCGCCAAAATAGGCATCCCCTCGCCCGATGTCATGGGTTCGTTCGTCGGCGTAGTCGAGACCGTGTGCGGAGCTTTGATCCTGCTGGGGCTTCTGACACGGCTGGCCGCAATACCGCTGATTATCGACATGCTGGTGGCGATTATCTCCACGAAGATTCCCATTCTGCTCGGATATGGTTTCTGGGGATTCAACCTGAGAAACGTTCCCTACTACGGGTTCTGGGGAATGGCGCACGAATCGCGCACGGATTTCTCCATGCTGCTCGGCTCGATTTTTCTGCTCCTGGTCGGAGCGGGCGTGTGGTCGCTCGATCACCGGTTCAGTGCGAAAACCGGGCAGAGTGAAGAAGGCTGATGACGAGAAAGAAAATGTGCCTTCGCCTGCGGCACACCCTGAACCGCTCTCCTGTTCCAGGTACGCATTTAAGGCCGATGGGTCGTTATCTCGACGCGCGCAGATTCTATTAGAGTGAATCAATAAGGGCTCGACTTGTCCGTCGTCCGTTGTTCGTATAAAGATTTCTTTCTTCAGTCGTGCGGCCGCGCTAAAGAAAAAACGGACCACTGACCGGAAAGCGCCGCCGATGTTGCCTAAGAAAACAGGTCGGTGAAATCGCTGATATCGAACAGGTCGCTGATCGAATCAGCCCGATTTCGACTCTGCCGCGCAGTCTGTCTGATCAACTCATCCATCCTCACATT
>JAKEHD010000002.1 GCA_022615215.1 Blastocatellia bacterium | reverse complement strand
TATCAACAAATATGATTTCATGCCCCCCGTGAACGCTTACAAGATTTCTTTCTTCTAAAAGCCCTTCCTCACGGTCGGGCTACTGAAGTATCTCTGAGGAGATAGCGGCCGGCGATTTAGTGCTTCATCTGTTTTTGGCTTGAAAAGCGGTCGCAAATTTCGAAGAAAGTTTCGGAATCTTTCGCTGAATTTATAGCCAGTTCCAGTTGTTGTTCATCGACCTGTTTTTCTCCGCAACAGGAACAGGTGATGTAGCTATCGATTATAGCGTCATCTGAAAGCAAGTCTATCAGGTGAACAGGAACATGCTTTGCTTTTCTTTGCCGCTCGCGTAGTTGTTCTGCCAATTCATGTTTTTGCATCGGTCTCCTGATCCTCCTCAAGTGCGATAGATTTCAGGCGCATCGACCTGACGAACAGATTATACGCTACGCGCTGGATGAAATGACAGTTTTGAGTGGAGATACCATCGGCTTTAGCCCGCTGCGAGGTTCAGTTTTTACCTGGGGTGATGAAAATTTGCGATATTGCGGCAATTTTTCGAGCCGAAGTTTTTCTGCTTTTGTTCCTCTCGTCTCGCGTTTTCCGACCTGAAACTGGCGGAAATGGGACCGATCACGCGGAACAAAAACAGCAACAACACAAGTCGTCGGCCTGGCTCGATTTTCATCACCCCAGTTTTTACCTAACTTCTGCCGCAACCAAAGCGCCGCAATTGTCGGCGCACTCCAAATATGCGTTCCTCTCTGGAAAAACTTTCATGCCTTGCGATGCGCGCAGTATAAAGCAACAACGGACAAAGGACGACGGACCACTGACCGGCTCATCCTTGCCTGGGGATGACAGGAGACCATCGGCTCTGATAGGCTGGCGGCTGGCTCGCGCTCCCGATTTCTTTCTTCTCGCGCGCGGGCCGCCTTTAAATCTGCTCACGCGAGGTCTCGCTTTCCGATGATGCCGCGATTGCGCGCGATATTTCTGCTGGGGTTCTGGTTTACGGGGATTGCGGTCATTGTCCCGTTCATGATACTGCTCACCCTGATTACCAAAAACGAGAACTGCATATACAAACCCGTTCGATTTTTCGTCAAACTCGGCCTCGCGCTCGTAGGCGTCCGGGTCGCAGTTGCCGGAATGGAAAACCTCACGCCCGGTCAGCCTTACATATTCACACCTAACCATCAGAGCATGATCGAAGTGCCTTTGTTTGTGACCTATCTCGGACGCAATCCCGCATACCTGGCGAAGAAAGAAGTCTTCAAGTATCCGATCTTCGGCTTCGGCATTTCCTTGATGGGCGTAGTGCCCGTCGACCGCAGCAACACTCAATCGGCAATCGGGAGCGCACAACTTGCGACCGAAAAGCTGCGCGCGGGAAAATCATACATCGTCTACCCGGAAGGCACGCGGTCTGCTGACGGACGATTGCTCCCCTTCAAGAAAGGCGCATTCGTGATGGCTATAGATGCCGGAGTGCCCATCGTGCCGGTCACTATACGCGGCGCTTCCGGTATAATGCCCAAAGGCGAAATCAGAATCATCCCATCAACGGTTTACATAACCATCCATCCCCCGATCAGCACCGAAGGCTACTCGAAAGAGAACGTCACCGAGTTGGTCGAGATAGTGCGAGAGAAAGTGGCCTCGGCGCTATGAGAAGCAGGGGAGCGGGGGAGCAGAGGAGCAGGGGAGCAATAGAGACAGTGAAGCCAGAACCCGACACCCCTGCACCCCCGCACCCCTGCTCCTCTGCTTATTTCGCGTTGCGCATGGCTTCAAGTTCGGCGAGTTTTTCGGCGGCGAGTTTGCTGAGAGACCCTTCCCACCGCTTGCGATAAGGTCTGAGCGATTGGGCTATGACCTCGGCCACCGCGAGGTTGCGATACCATTTTTTATTAGCAGGAATTATGTACCAGGGAGCGTAATCGGTCGAGCAGCGCGAGAGCGCCTCTTCGTAAGCACGCATGTAATCGTTCCAATACTCTCGCTCTTCCCAGTCGCCTACCGATAACTTCCATGCTTTTTCGGCCTCTTGCTCGCGCTCCAGCAGGCGTTCTTCTTGTTCGTCGCGGCTGATGTGGAGATAGAATTTCATTATGATTGTGTTGTTGTCTGCGAGCAATTTTTCGAAATGATTGATCTGTTCGTATCGCTTCTGCCAAACCTCTTCGGGAGCGAGTTCATGCACTCGCACTACAAGCACGTCTTCGTAGTGCGAGCGGTTGAAAATGGTAATCATCCCGCGCGGCGGCACGACACGGTGTACGCGCCATAGAAAATCGTGCGCGAGTTCCTGTTCGGTCGGCACCTTGAAAGATTCTATGCGGCAGCCCTGCGGGTTGACTTCTGACATAACGTTTCTGATGGTGCCGTCCTTGCCGCTCGTGTCCATGCCCTGAAGGACTATGAGCACGGAGTTTTGCCCTGCGGCATAGAGCGATTCCTGAAGATCGCCGACCTCCTGAGAGAGTTCTTTCATTCGCTCGGCGGCCTCTTCTTTCGAAAGCCCGGTGTCGGGTTCCGGGTCGTAGTGCGAAAGCTTTACTTTTTTTCCTGGCTTGATCTTTTTGGCCGGTTGCATCGAATGGTCTCCCTTACAAGAATGACGTATTCTGCGCTGGTGTGGATGAAACTTTTCCGGCGCGTACACTTCGCGGAGATTATAAGGGTTTCTCTGCGCTTTTGCGAAGTTGTTGGCCCGCCTCTATTTCAAAAACAGGACGTCGCTTGCCATTGTGATGAAGAGTATCACGCTCACGAACGCATTGGTGTTGAAGAAAGCGGCATCGAGCCGCGACAGGTCGTCGGCCTTGACTATGCTGTGTTGATATATGAGCAGCGCCCCGGTTGCCGCGACTCCGACAAAGCCTATCCATCCGAGGTGTGCCGCTTGAAACAATACAACGAGCGAGGCGAACATAAGCGCGTGCAGACCGCGAGCTATCCACAATGCGCCCGTGAGTCCGAATCGCTGAGGGATGGAATGAAGCCCTGCGCCTCGGTCGAATTCATAGTCCTGGCAGGCATATAGAATATCGAACCCTGCGGTCCATAACATAACCGAAAACGATAGCAACACGGGCACGAGCGCGAGGCTTCCCTGTATGGCTATCCACGCGCCCGACGGAGCTATGGCCAGACACCATCCCAAGAACAGGTGCGAAGCGGCGGTGAATCGCTTCGTGTATGAGTATAGAAAAATAGAGCCGAGGGCTACGGGCGATAGTATCAGAGTCAGGCGATTGAGTTGATAAGCGGCGAGCAAAAAAAGCGCCGATGAGATGATCGTAAATATCCAGGCGAAGCGCAGGTCTAATAACCCTGCGGGCAGTGCGCGCGTTTGCGTGCGAGGGTTTGCGGCGTCAATTTGGCGGTCGGCTATTCGATTGAAGGTCATGGCCGCCGATCTCGCTCCAACCATCGCCACAAGTATCCATACAAGGCGCGATATCCAGAACCCTACGGTCTGAGGCGGCATATCGCGCGCCGCAAGCACTGCGCCAAGCAACGCGAACGGGAGCGCAAATAGCGTATGCTCGATCTTTATCATTTCGAGCGTGACGCGCAGCCGCTCTATCACAGTCATACTTCGACCTCTCATTTCGTTAAAGCGTATGGCTCACATCGCCGTGCCAGACGGTCTCCTCGGAATGCGCCAGCCCCAGGTGGTCCATCACTCGGTAGACGAAGTGGTCCACGAGCGAGATGATGTCCTGCGGCCTGTGATAAAACGCAGGCATGGCTGGCACTATCATCGCGCCCGCCTGTCTGAGCTTCAACATGTTCTCAAGGTGAATCGTCGAGAGCGGAGTCTCGCGCGGCACTATGACGAGGCGGCGATTCTCTTTCAAGCAAACGTCTGCGGCGCGATGCAGAAGGTTGCGGCATGAGCCTGAAGCGAGCACGCCTATCGTAGAAGCCGAGCAAGGAATGATAGCCATCGCATCGACGGGATAAGAGCCTGAAGCGATGGCCGCGCCTATGTCGCCCGCGTGAAAGGCAATGGTCTTGATCGGTGGGCGGCCTATCATCTCGGCGACCATATCCTCGACGCTAGAGGTCGGGCTGATGTCGAGTTCATCGCTTATGACGCGGCGTGCAGGCCCGCTCACGACGAGATTTATCTGGCGCACCTCGCTGCTCTCTTCCAATTGCATGAGCAATCGCTGCGCGTAAACAGCGCCGCTTGCGCCGCTGATTCCTACAGTTATTGATTTCACCACCCGTATTTTAGCCTCGCCGGTAAGACTCGGCAAGAAGGCATAATAGGCAACCCATCAGCCATCAGCCATCAGCCGTCAGCTATACTGCGCGCGGGGCAAAATGAAAATTTTTCCAGAGAGGAACGCTTATGTGGAGTGCGCCGCCCTTTTTCTTTCTTCAGAGATTTCT
>JAKEHD010000331.1 GCA_022615215.1 Blastocatellia bacterium | reverse complement strand
CGCCAAAAGAAAGTAAAGCTTTGAAGAAAGAAAAAGGGCGGCGCACTCCAAATATGCGTTCCCCTCCGGAAAAACTTTTATTTTGCCCCGCGCGCAGTATAACCGCGAACGGCCCTCACCGTCATGCAGGTTTCGGTCTCTCGCAGCATGACGCTGGCGCTGTCGTAGGGAATGAGTTCTCTCATAAGAGTCAGAAACACTTCCAGAACCTGATCGAGTTGCAGGGTGCGACTGAGGGCCAGGTTGGCCGATTGCAGAGTTTCAGCGATCCTGCGGGCACGCCGTTCGGCCTTGAAGAGGCGCGATTGCTGAATGGCGATGGCCAGCACCTCGGCCACCTCCTCCATAAGGTCGATCTCGCTTTCGCTGAAAGCCTGCGGAGAGTCGGCTCCAAAACCGAGAGCGCCTACAAGCTTCCCCTGAGCCATGAGCGGTACGCCGACATAAGAGCGCACTCCCTCAGTCCGAATCTCCTCGATAGGAGGCGACACACAGGAGAGTTCCTCAACATCTCCGACCACTACGGTCTCGCCTTGCCGCAATTTTTCAAACCGTTCGCGATTGAATCGCGCGATTGGAAATCGCGCTCCCGGTCTCACTGAAACCCTGATGTCAGCGTTTACGGCAAGCACCTTCGCCTCATCCTCCTCAAAGGCAAACACGACCGAGACTGCACCTTGAGCCGGCAGGAGTTGCCTGAGATGCGAGAGCGCCACCTCGGCTATCTCTTCGGGCGAGCGAGCCGCCAGAATCGCCTGGTCCATCTCTCTCAGCGCCCGCAGACGTTCGGCGTGGCCGGCAAGCGCGTCCTCAGCCCGCTTGCGTTCGGTTATGTCGTTGGTCGTGGTTAGCAAACAGGGTTCGCCGTCCACTTCTATCGTCTCGGCAGAGAACAACCCTTCGCGCACCTGGCCGGATTTCGTGCGGAACTTGATGTCTTTTTGGTGGACCCTCCCCTGCTCCTTGAGCAACCGCAATATCTCTTTGCGGTCTCCCGTATCGACCCAAACATTAAGTTCGAGCGCCGTGTGACCTATTATCTCCTCGCGTCGGTATCCCGTCATGCGCACAACGTTATCATTGGTGTAAATGAACCTGTTATCCCTGAGCCTGATGATGCTCATCGGGTAAGGGCTTGAATAAAAAGCTTTCGAAAATCTCTCCTGCGAGGCGCGCAGTTCCTCCTCTGCCTGTTTGCCTTCGGTTATGTCGGTCGCTATGCCGATAAGTCCTATGACATTTCCGTTATTGTCCCACCAGGGGCCCTTCCTTGCCAGGTAAGTCCGCGTGACGCCCATGGCGGTCGAGGTCTCCTCATACATACGAAACTCTCCGGAGTCCCTGACTTTTCGGTCGGTTTCCATGATCTGGCTCGCGGTGTCGGGCGAAAACAAAGCCGTATCGTCCTGGCCTATCACTTCTTCCACTGCCTTTTCCAGAAAACGCGCGCCCGCCGAATTGATCATAACGTAGCGCCCTTCGAGGTCTTTCACAAAGACTGCATCGGGAGTGCTTTCGATTATCGCCTGCAAAAGGCTGTGGCTTTCATGCAGAGCATGTTGCTCCTTTCGATGCCGGGCCAGCAACGCCGCCAGACCCAACACAGTCAGCAGGGCAAGGATGCTGATCGCTAATCCGGTCAATTCTTTTGCAATGGGAAAAGTAACTTCGCCAGTCGTTCGAACTATTTCACCGAGCGCGAGCGATTGGTAGGCCCCCATCAAAAACAGCGTCAGGGCCAGAAATCCCATGCGCCAATCCCGCGTCTTTCTCAACAAGATGAGCGCCACAATGAAAGCGACGAGTCGGATTATTATCGATAGAATCAAAATAGCGTTCATAATACGCCTCCTGATCTTCGATCTGTTATTGATCGCGCCTGGACGGTTTACTCTTGCCCGCGCGCCTCTGTAAGCGAGTCGCCCGCCTTAGCCGACGGTTGTCGGCTATCTGCGCGCGTCCGCATGATTTCCAGGCTGAGATGTGGGAGATTGCGGCGGCAGGCGCAGCCGGGAACTTATAGGTCCACATCTCGATATGTTTTAATAGATAAATCCCGTTCAAACCACGTCAAACATATACCTAAACAATCAGGCTATCAAGCCTCCAATCCTACCCGTTCAGTCAATCGTTGCGCCTATGATAAAAGCGGTTCTGAATAAAACAGGGCGTGGGAGAGAAATAATTCTTGTAGAAATAAAACGGCCGCCCTTGAAGGCGGCCGTCTCTGTTACCAGCTCCTGAGGTAGGACTCGAACCTACAACCCTCCGGTTACACCTTATCCCATGTTTTCACACAGGGGCGGACTATCTCATCAACTCTCCCGAAAAACCTGAGAGAGTTGCCGGGCGCTTTTAGAGTCTTATCGGTCAGGCTCCTCAACTCTTAGTCTCTGCGCGTTCCTGCTTACACTGTGCATAAATTCACAGGCCCTTCAGCAGGCTTCGCTCAGGGTTGCCATGCCGGACGTTGCCGGTTTAGGTTTCCCATGAATTCACCCGGTTTTTCAACCACAGTCGCCTGTGGAAGCTGCAATATTCCTGCATGAACTTCTCTATGACAGTTAGCGCACGATTCGCACGCCTTTTGCCGCAAACAAGCTCAAGCACCCTTTACAGCCGGATGCTCTACCATTGAGCTACTCAGGAATAAAATCCTTCATTCGAAGGAATGGGTAAGTTACCAGAGAGAGCGGGCAGGTGTCAACTTTGAGAGAGCGACAGCGCGCTACGCGCTACGGGCGAGATTCCGATTTTCGACCTGCGAGAGAACGGCTTGCTGCACTATCTGCCGTAAATATAGAACCGCAGCTTCCGTGACTTGAAACTGAGCTCAGATCCGCGCGCGAACTCTCCCCAATCCACGCGCCGCCTCGCCCGACCATTCGCCATCGGAAGCTGCGGTATCCCGCAATAACTCATCGTCAGATTATTACTGGCCGCCCCCCTGAGCGCCCGTTCCCGATTCCTGAGTGGAGCCGGTCGTCAATTCGCTGAAGAGTATGTCGGTCAGGTCGAGACCCTCGCGCCGGTCTATGTCGCGCTCAAGCGTCCTGATTTGCGCTTGCTGCTGCTGAATGCGCGCCGCAAGCCTCGCCAGATCATCCGATTTCATGTTCTGAAGCGCGGATTCGAGACCGACCAGTTGCGCCTTCAACTCAACGCTTTCGGAGCGTTCGCTTTCGAGGATCATCTGATCGACGAGAGCTTTTACTTCTGCGCGAGTCAATTCGATTTTTTCTGGGTTCGGCTCCCGTTGATCGGGTAGAGCGGCGCTCTCTCCCGGCCCCCTGCGCATTATATCGGCGCGCAATGAAAATCCCTCGCGGCCTATCTTCACCTCGGTCCCCATCACCGCAAGAACCAGCACAGCCATCGCCACAGCGCCAAACGCTTTCGCCCATAGAGGTGTGGCCGTAAACAATTCGCGGAGCAGTTCCAGCATCGACCGCACGGATGCCCCTTGACTGGTCGCCACGACGCGAATGCCGGGAAGCTCGTCGACCTGCCACTGTTGCAGCATGCCGCGCACGCTTTCGAAAGCGGCCATCTCGCGTCGGCAGGCGGCGCATTCCTTGAGGTGAGGCTCGACGCGGCGCACCTCTTCGGGCGTCGCCTCGTTATAGAGGTAGGCTATAAGCGCCTCACGCATGTTGCAATCAGGGGTCTTGTTCGTGTCCATAATCGTAATCTCCAATCACTTCTTTCGCGCTTCACAGGCAGATCAATCCTGCTTGGGTCAGCAGCGATCTTCTACATCGCTTCTCTGAGATGTTCGAGTCTCTTCCTCATCTCCGACAGTCCCGTATACATTCGCGTCTTCACGGTTGAAAGCGGTATGCCGAGTATTTCGGCGATTTCAGAAAATTTCAGTCCTTCGTACTCTTTCATTATAATCACCTGGCGCATATCCGCGGGCAATCCCTGGAGCGCGCGCCGCACATGACGCGCGACCTGTTCCTGCTGGATGTTGCTCGTCAGGTCTTCGCTGTCGTCGGCCAGTTCGAAGCCCGTCGTTTCTCTCTGTTCGTCAATGGAGATGGCGATTTTGGCCCGGCTCCTGAGCTTCGTATTGCAAATGTTGAGGGCGATGCGATATATCCAGGATGAAAATTTTGCTTCGCCTCGGAACTTGGGCAGATTGCGATAGGCCGATAGAAACGTCTCCTGAGTCGCATCTTTGGCTTCCTCATCGCGTCCGAGCATGCGAAGCGTAAGCCCGTAAATCTGCCGCTCCCAGCGGTGAACCAGTATATTGAATGCTTCCGGCTCGCCCCCGAGCGTGCGCTCGATAATTTGACTATCGCTCAATTCCAAACCTTTATCGCGCCACTTATCCTAAGATGAACCCTCCATCCGCTTCATTACTATAGACTGAAAAGGGTTCTGAAAAGTCGGAAAATAATATAACTCTCCTGCGCGCAGGTGTCAGGCGCAAGGATGTGAGCAGCCCGGAAAATAAATTTCGATCATCCTGCACTGTCCGTCGTCAGGCCGATTCGAAACTATGGCTATGGCGGGAATACTGAACTATAATTCGCCTGATCCACGATTGTAACGGTCAAAGGAGGAATCGCGCGTGCCTTTCAGAGCTTTGCTGAAAGAACTGGTTCTAAGCGTTGACGGCGCAAACGGCGCGATAATTCTCGACGCCGAAGGAGAGGCTGTGCAATGGTGGGGACGGGATGAGATAGAGCGCCTTCACCTGCGAGCGGCTTACGTCATCGTGATGATTCAAACCTGCCGGGCCACGACCTCTTCTCTTGAGCTTGGAGACCTCTGTTATATGGTGATCGAATACGAGGGCGCGCGCTTCGTGGTCGAAGAACTCGAAAGCGAATGTTTCATCGTTCTGGAAATGGACCCATCGGCCAACATAGGACAGGCCATCCATCGCATACAGCCTGCTGTTGAAAACCTCCGCCGCGAAATAGCTGCGTAAGGATGAGAGGAGGCTATGAGATATTCATGGCATTGATGGTTGAGGACACGGGCTGCGCGCCGTTTGCGGGTTACTCGATTTCTCCTACGCCCACTCTGACCTTGACATAGACATTGAACACCGTAACCGGCTCGCCCTTTACGGCAGCGGGGCGAAACTTCGATCGCTGTAGGGATTCGATGGCCGATTCGGTCATGTATTTGATCGGCCTCATGACCTCTATATCGGTTATTCTCCCATTCGCATGGAATGTTGCCCGGAGGAGCACCTCTCCTTTGATCTTATTGGCTTGCGCTTCAGGCGTAACAATCGGCCTCGGCCTATATATCCATACAATAGGGGTGAAGCCGGGCGGCTTCTGCGATATACGGAAATCAATAGGCTTCAGCCTGGAACCTGTGCCATCGGGCAAGCCTGCCGATTTGTTATCGCCCCGACCGCCGCCGCTGCCGTCGCCTGCGCCTGGACCCCCACCACCTCCTACGCCTGTTCCTTTTCCATCTCCCATTCCGCCGCCCGAACCGGAGCCGGGCGAGGGAGGCGCATCCATTTTTTCACCCGGCACGCCGAGTTGAACGTTTGCAGGAACGGGAGGGCTTTCAGGACCGATGAGCGTCGGGGGAACAACCAGCGCGTCCGGCAGCTTTGCAGGTGGCGCAAGGGGATGAACGATCTGAGGGGTGGGACGCATCTGAGGCAACGCGCCGCCGCTCGCCGGTTGCGGGTCATTATCGCCGCCGCCGCCTCCTCCTCCTCCTTCACCTTTCAGCTTTTCTGGCCTCGGGGTGTCAGGGCTGTTCGCAGAGAGTGTGTCCGGCTGAACCCAGGTAACTTCGGGAGGCGGTGAAGCGTTCACCTTCACATAATGCAGACTCGCGAAGGCTATGGCCGCAATCAACGCGACATGCACAACCAGCGCGCACGCGAGACCTGTGTAGATACGGCGACGGCGCTTTGCGTCTTTAGCGCCGGAAGAGATCAGATTGAGTAAAAAGGCGCGTGGGTCGCTGCTCAGTTCGCTTGCTGCGCGCGCGATCTCTTCGCCGAGCCGCGCCATCAGCCCTTTAGTCTCTATCAGCGTGAAAGGCACTGCGTCTGCGGGAGCCCCGGTTTTGACAAACTCGCTTGTCGTCACAGCAGCCATAAGGTGAGCCATCCGGGCGGAAGGTTTATCGAGGGCCGCGATCATGATTTATAATCGCGGCCCGTAATCATTAACTCGTTTACCTGAGATTGAACTCGACTTCTATATTCTGCCAGAACGCAACAGGCTGTCCATTCTTCATCGCGGGCTTGAACCGCATTTTATAGACGGCGCTTATCGCCTCTTCATCCAATCCGTCGGGCAGGTGGCGAACTATCTTGACGCTTCTGACCGACCCATCAGCGCCTACCAACACACGCGCAACAACGACGCCCTGTATCTTGTTCTTGCGCGCTTCCTCAGTATAGTTGGGCCGGGGCCTGTTCAGAGGTATCGGTCGCACATCGACGGATGTCGCCGGAGTGTTTCTGTTTCCGCCTCCGAGAGACGGATCGCCGCCGCCCATGTTATAGCCGCGTCCAGGCCCGACGCCTCGCCCGTCGCCTGTGCCCATGCCGCCGCCATCGCCTGAACCCATGCCGCCGCCTGTACCAGGCCCGGCCGATGGTGGACCGATCACTCCGGTCGGCAGCCCCGTCGGGGCCAGTTCATCGCGCCTCGGTTCAAGCCGAGGGTCTACCTGCACCGTTTCCATAGTGGGCAGGGCGGGAGGTCTGAGTTGAGGCTCGGGTCTCGGCGCGATAATCGGAGGTTGCAGCGAAAACTTGGGCAACTGACCCTTCGAAGGAGGAGTAGGCGTCTTGCGCCCGCCGCCGCCGCCGCCGCCGGCTTTCTTATCTGCCTTGGGCATGTCGATCGGCTGTTGTATGTCGTCCAGATTTGCGAGCGTGGCGATCTTGATCAATTCTTCTTCTTTATTAGCTTCGACCTTTGAATGAGCTAACTGCCACATAATCAACATCGCTATGAAAAAGGTCACGAAGAGCAACATGGCTATGGAAAAGCCGTACATCAAGAGCATCCTACGGCGATGGCCCCCTATGCCGTCGCCTTTAATCGCTCCCACAACATAATCTTTCGGATCCTCACGAAATTCACGGCTGGCTTCTGCGAATTCATTCTTCAACCGCGCTAATATTGACGGCTGATACAGGAAAGACTCTGAAAATAATGCTCTGTTTTGCATATCCTCCCTCCAAGAGCCCCGGCCTCATTCGGGCGGCAGCTACAGGACTCAGGGGTTAAAAGAGGGCTTACCCCCCATTGTGTTCTGCTTGCGAACAGTCTCCATCACATCATGAATCGAAGACAGGTTCAATATATTCTCCCTTGCCGGTCTTGCCGGTGTCAAGGATTTTAATTTCGAAGTCTTCAAGCCGGTATGAAGGATTCGTTGTAAAGAGGTTGTCATCATTCGATAAGGCTATATTCAGAATTCCCCACCAATTTTAGAATGACCCGAAGAATCCGGCTTGCAACATAATTCTTTCCAGGCCATCAACCGTTTAGTGAGTCGAATCATCCATAAGGATGCCCGCAAAGATGAGCAAGCAGAAAGCAGCGGTCCGATGTCGGCTAATCGCTCGACCTTTTTGCAAGAGCAGCTTCCAGTGTCGATTCCGGCGATGACTATCCGCCGTGATGATCAGACAACGTAGCTGCTTGATTTTGAAGCCTCCGCTTATACGACTGCTTTCTTCCTACAGCCTGCCACTCGACTTATTTCAGGTCGTGTCTCAGGACTGCGCCGCCGAGACCCACAGCCCACCCCACATGCTCGTTGACGAACGAAACGTCGATCAGTTGCGCCGCAACAGGAGCGCCCGCGCCCGCCCAGCTATCGCCGCCATCGGGCGTGTAGAGTATCACCCCTTTGTCGCCTACCGCCCATCCTTGATTACGGTCGGTGAAAAAGATATCGCGCACCACGAATTCATCTTTGATCTTATACATCTTTTTCCAGGTGCGCCCGCCATCTTCGGTCTTGGCTATCCGCCCGCTACGGCCCACTATCCAGCCCGTGTTCTCGTCTGTGAAAAATATGCTGCGGCATACCAGTTCCGGCAACTTCGTTTCGAGCCGGGTCCAGTTGAGTCCGCCGTCCTCGGTCTTGTAAAAACCGCCGTCGTTCGTGCTGGCCCAGGCGTGTTTTGCGTCGAGGAAGAATATGGTCGAGGCGTCTTGTTCAAACGGGTAAGGCACCTGGTTCCAGTGCTCTCCGCCGTCGATAGTCGTAAGGAAGACGCCCGGCTGTTCGGTATATTCGTCCTTGCGGCCGCCGCCCCAGGCCCAGCCGCGCGCGCCATCGATGAAGTATATGTGATCTATCTGTTCGGGCTGATCGATGACAGGGTCGCGCAGGTTGCCTATAAGCTTCAGCTTGATCGTGCCCGCCTTTCGCTGCAAAGCCCATGTCAGGCCGCCATCACGGGTACGGAGGATATCGCGATCAATAGTCAGCGCCCACCCCTGCTGAGGGTCTACGAACCAGACGGACCTGACCTTGTTTTTGAACTGGTCGGGTATCTGCCGCCAGGTCTGGCCGCCATCGGTCGTCTGCAACACCTCGAATCCCTGGTTCTCCTTGAGAGGGTCTACGATCTCCTCGCCCGGCTTGAAAAGGCCGGTGTTCGCGTTGCCGTTCGCGTTGCCATTCGCATTTTCTTCTACGGGAATGGAACTGCGATCTGTCTGACCGTTGAGCCAGCCGACCTGCTCGTTGACGAAGTTCACGCTGTAGAAGGCGTCACCCGTTTCGGTGTCCTGATAAGTCCATTCGCCCGGAGCGCGCGCGCTCGAACAGGCCGACAGGAGAAATGTTGCCGTTGCAAGTAGAGCTATGAAAAATCTTGTCCTGAGCATTCGAATGTCCTTTGCTGAATTCGGTGCCGGTAGAAAGCTGCCGAATCACCGGTTGAAATTTTAACATTGCAATGGGAGTCTATAAACCTGGGAGCGAAATAAGGGTGGGAAGTCGGTTCACAATCGGCCCTCGACATAAAGATGCGCGCGCGCCTTGACCAATTGCATCAGGTGTTCCAATTCACCGAAGCGTTCCAACTCAGCCGCCTCTTCCTCTGTCAATTCGCCAGCCTTGTTGGACGAGCGGAATGCCAGTATATCGGCCGAAGTCGTCCCGCGAGCGAACATATCCACGATCTCATCATAAGCACTCTGAGCCATCTCCATACTTTCCGCTCTCCTTGCCTGCGCATCTTGAAACAGGACTATCGGCAAACCTCTTTCGCAGGTTGAATTCCAAGCCTGGCGGAAGTTGATTTGATAGACAATTCTCAAACTCAATCTGTGCAACGTGAGATTATTGTAAAGCGTCTACTTTCAAGACGACCCGCTGCCGTCAATCCACATCCATGCTATGCGCGGCCCGCGCGTGATACTCTTGCAGGCTGCGTACTTCCATACGCTCGCGGTGCAGCGCGCGTATGGCCTCGACCGTCGCCGTCGCGCCCGTCATCGTAGTCACGCAGGGGACCGAATACTGCATGGCCGCCCGCCTGATGGATCGCTCATCATAAAACGACGTGCGACCGAGCGGCGTGTTTATTATCAAATGCACCTGCTGGCTCTTGACCATGTCGGCTATGTTCGGGCGGCCTTCGTTCACCTTGTAGACAAAATCGCACGGGATGCCCGCCTTCTCGATAATCTTTTGCGTGCCCCGCGTGGCCACGATCTGAAACCCCATATCGTTGAGCTTGCGCGCAAGCTCCGCCACGCCTCGTTTGTCCTGATCGTTGACGCTGATGAAGACCTTGCCCTCGCGCGGCACGCGCGTCCCCGCGCCGAGCTGGGCTTTCAGGAACGCTCCGCCGAAATCCTCGGCTATGCCCATCACCTCGCCCGTCGAGCGCATCTCAGGTCCGAGAATCGGGTCCACGCCGGGAAACTTCACGAACGGAAAGACGGGCGTCTTGATGTAGAACCGTTCTACCGCAAGCTCGTCGGGCAGGTTGAAATCCGCAAGCTTTCTTCCGACCATCAGCCGCGCAGCGATCTTCGCGAGAGGCACACCCGTAGCTTTTGAAACGAAGGGCACCGTCCGCGACGCGCGCGGATTGACTTCCAACACGTAGACAGTATCGCCCGATACGGCGAACTGTATATTCACAAGCCCCACGACTTCGAGCGCCTCGGCAAGCCGGCGCGTGTAGCGCCGCATCTGATCGAGGTGTTCCTGTTTCATTCCGTAAGGCGGCAACACGCACGACGAATCGCCCGAATGTATCCCCGCCTCTTCTATGTGTTGTTGGATTCCGGCTATCACCGTCGCGGAGCCATCCGAAAGCGCGTCAACGTCTATCTCATAAGCGTCTTCGAGGAATGAATCTATCAACACGGGATGTTCGGGAGAGGCTTCCACAGCATAAGTCATGTAAGAGTCGAGGCTCGCTTCATCATAAACTATCTGCATAGCGCGCCCGCCCAGAACATAGCTCGGCCGCACAAGCGCCGGATAACCTATTCGAGCGGCCACCTCGCGCGCCTCTTCGTTCGAGGTGGCCGTGCCGTTCGGCGGCTGCGAAATCCCGAGGTCGGCAAGCAGCCGGCCGAATCGCTTGCGGTCTTCGGCAAGGTCTATGGATTCCGGCGAAGTCCCTATTATGTGTACGCCCGCTCCGAGCAGTCTCATGGCCAGATTGAGCGGCGTCTGTCCTCCGAATTGCACTATCACGCCGTCGGGCCGTTCGCGCTCGATTATCTCCATAACGTCTTCAAATGTGATCGGCTCGAAATATAACCTGTCGGATGTATCGTAATCCGTAGAGACAGTCTCCGGGTTGCAGTTGACCATTATGGTCTCGTAGCCGTCCTCTTTGAGCGCGAACGCCGCATGGCAACAGCAATAGTCGAACTCTATGCCCTGCCCTATGCGATTCGGACCTGAGCCGAGGATCATTATCTTCTTGCGATCCGAAGCGTCTGCCTCGTCTTCGTCTTCGTAGGTCGAGTAAAGATAAGGCGTGAAGGATTCGAACTCCGCGCCGCAGGTGTCGACCCGCTTGAAGACAGGGTGTATATCCATCTCGCGTCTCGCGCGGCGTACATCGTCTTCTTTTGCGCCAAGCAATACAGCCAGCCTCTGATCGGAAAAGCCCGCTCGTTTGGCTTCGCGCAATTGGTCGCGCGAAATGGTTTCTATGCTTTCACGGGCAATCTCGCCTTCGCGCTCGACTATCTCTCGAAGGTTGTCGAGGAACCAGGGGTCTACGCGGGTCAATTCGTGCAGGTCTTCCGTTCGATAGCCGAGCGCAATCGCATGCAGAAGAAAGTAGACGCGCTCGGCCGAGGGCACGACCAGCCGACGGCGCAGTTCGGTATCGTCGAGATCGTCGGGCACTCGATATGTGCCGCGCACTTCGAGAGAGCGCAGTCCCTTTTGAAATGCCTCTTTGAAGGTGCGACCTATGGCCATCGCCTCGCCTACGGATTTCATCTGAGTGCCGAGCGTGGAGTCCGAGGCAGGGAATTTTTCGAAGGCCCACTTGGGTATCTTGACGACGCAGTAATCTATCGTAGGCTCGAAGCTCGCGGGCGTCTTGCGCGTTATGTCGTTCGGTATCTCATCGAGCGTGTAGCCTACGGCGAGCTTTGCGGCGATCTTCGCAATGGGGAAGCCTGTGGCTTTCGACGCAAGAGCACTTGACCTGGACACTCGCGGGTTCATCTCGATTATCATCAATTCACCATCGAGCGGCGAGAGGGCGAATTGAATATTCGAGCCGCCCGTCTCGACTCCCACTTTGCGAATGACGCGAATCGCGGCGTCGCGCATAATTTGATATTCGCGGTTCGAAAGCGTTTGCGCGGGAGCGACGGTTATCGAATCGCCCGTGTGTATCCCCATCGGGTCGAAGTTCTCAATCGAGCATATTATGACGACGTTATCGGCGAGATCGCGCATAACCTCAAGCTCGTATTCCTTCCAGCCGATGATCGATTGCTCGATGAGCGTCTCATGCACGGGCGAAGCATCAAGCGCGCGGGCGACTATCTCTTCATACTCTTCGGCGTTGAAGGCTATGCCGCCGCCCGTGCCGCCGAGCGTGAAAGAGGGCCTTATGATGGCCGGATAGCCGACCGTGTTTATAAGCTCGCGCGCTTCGTCGAGAGATTTCACATACCCTGATCGCGGCATCGGGATGTCGATCTCTTCCATGGCGCGTTTGAAGAGGAGGCGGTCTTCGGCGACCTTTATGGCATCGAGCTTGGCCCCTATGAGTTCGACCCCGAAATGATCGAGCGTGCCGTCTTCGGCGAGCGCCACCGCGAGGTTCAAGGCCGTCTGCCCGCCGACCGTAGGCAGAAGGGCGTCCGGGCGCTCGCGCTCTATGACAGCGCGGACGGTCTCTTTTGTGAGCGGCTCGACATAAGTGCGGTCGGCTATTTCGGGATCGGTCATTATGGTCGCGGGGTTCGAATTGATGAGGACGATTTCAAAGCCCTCGCTCCGCAGGGCCTTGCAGGCTTGAGTGCCCGAATAGTCGAACTCGCAGGCCTGTCCTATGACTATAGGCCCGGAGCCGACGACGAGTATCTTTTCAATATCGGTTCTCTTTGGCATTTATTCTTCAACCGGTCTGTTTCGATTCGCTCTCCCTGTGAGGTTTATACGAGTGCTCTTCGAGGTTGCGGGTGGTTTGCTCGGTGACGCTGCCGGGGAAGCTTATCGGGTCTGTGGAAACCGCTCCCTTACGGTCGGGGTACTGAAAAGGCATAGAGGCTTGTTCGTCCGCAGGCAAAGCGGGCCGTTCTTCAGTCGGGCGCGACCCGAGGGTTTCTTTCTTGAGGTTGCCTTGAGGTACAGGGTATCCGATCTTTTTCATCTCGCCAGCGGAAGCGAGCCATTTGCCAAGCCCGTCCGCTACAGCGATCACGCCCCAGAAAAACATCCAGCACAAAACCCAGAACGCGCCCATAGGCTTCATGCCGAGCGCCACAAGCAGCGATAGTATCAAGAGGCCGCCCGCTATCAATCCTACGCCGGTCACTGTGTCGCGGCGGCCGGCGTAGTATTTCTTCAAGAGCTTCTCGGTCCAATCCTCCGGTTGAACGTTGCCGCCTTTTCCGGTCAGGGCTTGAGTGACGAGGGCCAGGTTCGTGCCGCAGCGCGTGCAGAACTTCAATTCAGCCTGATTGTTCGAGCCGCAACTAGGACAGTACATAATCTTCCCTTTACGCTTGCCTGCCATCGGCGGAAGACGAAGATTCGCCCGATTCGCTGACCAGTGATATTACAGGTTGCCGCGCAGCCTTTCAATCTCGCTGCCCTGAAGTGACGGGTATCGGGCTATTCGTAACTCAGTGCTTCCACGGGATCCTGGTTTGCGGCGCGCAGGGCCGGATATAGCGCGCCGACCGCGCCCGAAAGTATTCCGAGCGCGAGCGCATAAAACAGCCACACGGCCTCAAGCTCTACGGGGATCGATGTGAGCCGCTGGATCAAATACTTGCCCGCCACCGACAAACCGAAACCCGCCAGCACGCCGAGCAAGCTTATCAGCAGGGATTCCTTTTCTATCTCGCTCGCTATCCACATCCGCGACGCGCCGAGGCTCTTGAGCACGCCGATCTGACGAGTGCGTTCGGTCACGGTCGTGTACATCGCAAGCAGTATCACGAGCGAACTGACGACGATGGAAAGCACGATGACCACATTCAAGAAAGACTGAAGCGCAGGGGTGCCGCGCGCATATAGTATGGGAACGTCTCTGGTCAGGCGTATGTCGTTATCGGGGAATCGCTCTTTGATGCGGCCGGCTATCTCTACTTGCTTCGACGGGTCGTCGAGTTTTACAAGGATCATCGAACAAAGTCCGGGCCTGTTCAAGAAAGATTGCATGGTCGCAAGCGGCACCTTGACGCGGCCGAGCGATTCCGGTTCGTATATGCCGACGACGCGGAAGGGCCGCTCGAAGACCTCTATCTCGTCCCCTACTTTCAAATCCCTCCCGCTCTGAAAGACGCGATCTACGATGGCTTCATCGCCTGCGGCAGGCGGGCGGCCTTCGACCACTTGCGCGGCTGAGACCCGCATAAACGACTCGTAGTCCACGCCATCGATTATGCGATTGCCGTGAAGTATATTGCCTACAGGCACAGCCTCTTTCACTCCTTCGATCGAGCGGAGTTGTTCGGCTACGCTTGCGGGTATCGAAAGGGTCGTGGAGACTGCGAGGCTGAAGCCCCCGGCCGGGTGAAACATGATTTCGGCCGTCACGGCCGAGTTGCGACGGCCCTGCTCGTTCAAAAATCCATGCACAAGCCCGACCGTCAGCACGACCAGCACGACGCCGAGCGCCACGCCTGCTATGGTCGCAAGGGTGCGCGTCTTGCGGTATAAGATGTTCGATAAAACCAGATTGTCCATAAATCTCTGCGAAAAGGGGACCGCCTTCTTCAGATGGCGGGGGAATTTTCGCGCCGCCTTAGCCCCCTCAATGGAGCTAAGGCGGCTATCTCCCTGG
>JAKEHD010000044.1 GCA_022615215.1 Blastocatellia bacterium | reverse complement strand
GGTCATAAAGATTTCTTTCTTACGTGGTCAGTCAATACCGATCACGCATCACGCATCACGCATCCATAGAAGTCGCGGCCGACGCATCGAACTCGATATTTCTGATCTCAAGGATCGGCCTCTCTTCGCCGTCGACTAAAAACAGCCGCAGGCCGGAGGCCAGATATAAGCCGTCGCCCAATTCTGTCCAGTCGGTCATCCGGCCGAGTTTTACACGGTCATCCGGGTGCCCATTCGAATCCCGATAGAGGGCCTGGATGAAGACCTCGCCTGCGGAGCCGTCGAGCGCCTCTATGCGGGCCGGTATCCAGAGGAGGTCGCGCAGTTGTCTGGGCGCGCTGATCTCTATCTGCCTGACCTGTTCGAAAGGAACCCATGTGTACCGGTCCTGCACTATAACTTCGAGCACAGGCCCTATGAGGTCGTCGTAATCTCTGAGGTCGGAAAATTGCCGACCATCGAGCTTGCCCTTGAAGGCGGGCCGCCGCTCTTCGGCCAGGTCAAGCGCCTCGCGCGCTTCGACTCTATCGCCCTCGCGCAGGCGGTTGATCGCATCGAGGTGAAGGGCTATGTAAGCGGGCGGCTCGATCAGGAAGTGCGGCCTGAGTCCGTCGGAATAGAGGCGGCGGCGGTCGCGCTCGGCCTTGATGTTATTGATATATACCTGCACGCCGATTTCAGCCTGCGCGCTCTGATGGCCGATGACATCGAGTTGTTTTTCGGCCCTGTCGTAGTCCCCTGCGAAGCAGAGCAACTCGAATAAAAAAGCGCGCCGCTGCATGTCGGTCGGGGCGGACTTCACCTCGCTTGAGAGTTGCTCGATAGCGCCTCGCAGATCGCCCGCGTCGAATAGCTCTTTCGCTGTTGCCATCTTTTTTTCTCCTTCCGGCATCAGGAAACCCGGCGCTCACTGACGCTTGTGCTACTGACACCGCCGCTAGTTCAAAGTTTGCGGAGCGCGCATCTGTGTAAAGAGGCTCCGGTCGAAAGGGTTCGTTGCGCTCGACGGCCTGAGCACGGCCCTCACCGTCGCGGAATCTACTGTCCACGACAACTGATACTGGTTTTCCGCGATCTTCGTCGGCTTGCCCGCTGCAAACATCTGAAACAGTCCCCACTCTCCCGGAAAGGTCTTTTCGGCTGACTGACCTATTCCCCCCACGACGGAAATCCTCGCGCCCGATGACCCGGCTCGCGCAGGCCATAGGAACTTGGCCGATTGAGGAGACGTGCCTCGCGTCTCCACGCGATTGCCGTCTACCTCTATCACCACATCGGTCCCGGATAACGGTTGCAGCGTTATCTCGTAACCGGCCTCTGGCTGCTGGCCTCCGGCGGGAAACAGCGCGTCTCGCACGCGCCGCGCGCTGTTGAGATAATTGACGAAACCATCCGACAGCTTGACTGCGCCCGATTCCTTGAGCCTCCACTGCCCCTGCGCGTCTTCGAAAGAGGTTGCGAGCTTGTCGTTGAAGAACAAGGTCAATCGCCCGTTGACCGGGTTGAGAAAGCGCGCAAGGTCTGTAACAGGGGTTTGCGAAGAAGAGGATGCGAAGGGGAAGCCCGATTCCAGAGCTTGCGCTTCAGGGTAGATTTGCTCGCGCCAGCTCTTCTCGATCAATTCGTAGCCGCCTCCGTAAAACATCGCGCGCAGATTCGAGAGAGGTTGCTTGAGCAGCCGGGCCACATCGCTTGAGGCTGCGGTCTTGAAAGAGTCCAATAATCGCGATACTTCCTGTTCCGCGCGATTCAGCCCTAATTCATCTTTGCCCGTGAGTATCGCTGTTGCGGTCTGGGCCAACTGGTCGTCGGATTTGCCTTCGAGCGCATCGAGCACGCGGCGCAGCGTAGCGCGATACTGAGAGGCAGGGGCGCTCTCCCTCTCGTCCTCAGACAGGACGAATACGGACAGGGGCTTGAACTCTCGTTCGACCTCCGTAGCGCCGCCCACGCTTTCGGTCTTTGATGAAAAGAGACCGCCGAGCCATCCGAAAAATCCGCCGCCGCTCTCCTCGGCCGAAAGGTTCGTGTTGCGTTCGACCTCTATCATCACAAGCTCCATAGGCGAATCGCTCGCCGACAGGACTTTGAGCGCCTCTACGGCATCGTCTTTCGTCCTGAAGGGCCGCACGTTTATGCTCTTGACGAATCTCTGCCACTGGGCCGTGTACTCGCGAAAGTACATAGACTGTAGTTTGCTTATATCGGCGCTCTCATCTCTGGCGGCGGCCGATTGCGATCCCATCACCCAGTCGTCTTTGGCGATCTCTTCTGCGGCGGCGCGGAGCGCCTCGCCCCAATGCTTTCGGTAGCCCTCTCTGGTGAAACTGCCCGGCACGGAATAGGAGGCCGAAAAGACCCCGCGCCCGCCGGTATGGAGTATGGCTTCGAGCGTGACCGGCGGAGCTTCTGCGTCTATATCGCTCGTGATCTGCTTGAAGAAACGATTGACCGGCGGATAGGCTTCGAGCCTGCGGCGCGCGTCGGCCACGAGTTTGTCATCGGGCTTATATCCGGGAGCATCCTCCGCGAAGGCCTGCGCGGCATAGAACTTCAACTGTTCGTCCGAGACCATCTCCATATCAGGCGGCCCAGATCTCCTCCAATAGTCGGCCAGTTGGTTGACTAGAAACGCAGGCTGGACCTTCTCGCGGTTCGATAGCATCAGATAGGCTTTGAGCAGATCGTAATAACGTCCGAGGTCGTCCTGCTGCGCGAGATTGTCGGGCGGGCCTGTATCGGAGACGGGCCTGTTAAGGTCCGGGCTGGCGGTCGCGAGAGATTGCAAGTCTTGTTCGAGCGTGGCGACCGCAGGCTTGAAGAAGTGCCGGGTTATGGATTCAAAGTAGATCGTGCGCAGGTATGGATTGATCTCATCGCCGGAGTAGAGTCCGAATCTGAGATAGAGGGGCGGCCGATTGCGGTCGTAATCGTCGAGGTCCGCAAGAACGCTGCGCAACTCTTCAACGGCCTCGATTTCGACCCGCGCGGCGGCCGCATAAAGATTTCTTTCTTGGTCTTTCTTGCCTGAGTCTTTATTTGCATTGGTGCGCGTGATCTCATCGACGCGGCTGCCGAGGTTCCGCGCATTCGAGATCAGCAGACGGTTGTTAAGGAAAGAGACCACCATCCCCCCGGCCACGAGAAACAGCAAAAGAGCCGCCGCCGTAAGCAGCGCGTTGCGAAGTCGGTAGGGATTTTTTTTGCCTGCCTGAAAAGAGGCCGCAAGGTTGCGGTCGCCGAGCAGCACATCCTTGAAGAGAGATTCTGTGAAGTAGCCTCCACCCGCGACTTTCACCTCGCTTACAGGGTTGCTCATGGTTGAAGTCGAGGTGCCCGAAACTGTTGAGGCAGGTTGCCGGGGTCCGCCATTTGCGGCGCTGCTCGTGAAGTAGAAGCCTCTCAGCAGAGGGCTTTCGCTGAAAGGGTTCGGCCTGAAGAGCGCCGAGGTGAAAAGCCCCAGCTTTCTGCGCATATCACCAAAGTGAAGCGGCATGTCGAAGATATTTAGCTGCTCGCGGGGCGGCGCAGGCTCTCCCATTCGCGAGAGCCTGCGCCGCATTAGTGTATCCTGGAGACAGTCGAACTCGACATCGAACAGAGCGTGGGCGTTCTGTGACTTTTCGAGCGGGATAGTCGCGCCCCATACCTGCGCGCGTTCTTCGCGCCCGAACGGACGAAAGAAATCGTCGAAGCCTTCGACGCAGTCGAGATGGCTGAAGACCAGATAGACGGGAAACCTGATCCGTGTGCGCTCGATGACTTCGTCGAGGCGCGCGCGCAGCACCTTGGCCTGTTGTTCGATTTCGGCTTCGCCGCTTCCGTGTACTCGCGCTGCGCTTGCGACTATGAGCATCCCGTCAAGGGGACGGGCCTTGCGATACTTCTTCATGGTCTCTATAAGGGCCGACCATTCATCTCTGTCCGGGCCTTCGACCTGATAGCGGCCCGCAGTATCGAGCAGCACTGCCCTATCGGTCACCTGCCAACGGCAATCGCGCGTCGGGCGTATAAGGTTCTGGTCGCTCTGGCGCTGGCTCGGAAGCGTGTGAAAATCCAGCCCCGCAGATATACTGCGCGCGGGGCAAAATGAAAGTTTTTCCGCAGTGGAAAACATGTTTGGAGTGCGCCGCCGACAGCGGCGCTTTGGATGCAAAGGTTGGCTCT
>JAKEHD010000330.1 GCA_022615215.1 Blastocatellia bacterium | reverse complement strand
TATCTGCCCGATTACCGCAAGGACACGGGCGAGAAAGTGACCGTCCTTCAACTCCTGACTCATACGTCGGGCATTCCAAGCTACACCGGCCTTCCTCGCTTCATACAGGATCTGAGCCGAGACCCTTACACGCCCGACGCGTTCGTGAAGAAGTATTGCAGCGGCGACCTGCAATTCGAACCGGGGTCGAGATTCTCTTATAACAACTCCGGCTATTTCCTCCTCGGAGCCATCATCGAAAAAGTGACCGGCAAGTCTTACGAGCAGGTCTTGAAAGAGAAGATATTCGACCCTCTGAACATGAAGGATACAGGTTACGACCATCATAGGACCATCCTGGAAAAACGGGCCGCCGGTTATGAAAAAAGGCTGGCCGGTTATGTGACCGCGCCATATCTCGATATGTCCATCCCTTATGCGGCCGGGTCTCTATATTCGACAGTCGAAGACCTGTACCTCTGGGACCAGGCGCTCTACACGGATAAATTGATCTCTCCTAAATACAAAGAGATGTTCTTCACGCCCAATCTCAACAATTACGCGCACGGATGGTTTGTGAACAAATTCCCAATAGGCCGGAGCGAGGAGAGGGCGGCGTCTACAAATCACGGCGGCGGGATAAACGGGTTCAACACAATAATAGTCCGCCTCGTCGACGACAAACACCTGATAGTCCTGCTCAACAACACGGGCGGAACCCGGTTGCAGGACATGGCTCGTGCCATAGCAGGCATACTCTACGACAAGCCCTACGATATGCCCAAGAAATCGATTGCCGAAACGCTCTTCAAGACCATCGAGGAGAAAGGCGTCGAAGCCGCCATCAATCAGTACCGCGACTTGAAGGCCAATCGTGCGAACGACTACCTTTTCAATGAAGGTGAATTGAATGTGCTCGGCTATCACCTGCTCGAAATGAAGAAGGTGAAACAGGCCATCGAGGTCTTCAAATTGAACGTCGAGGTCTACCCTCGCGCCGCCAATACCTACGACAGCCTGGCCGAGGCTTATATGATAAACGGCGACCGCGAGCTTGCTATTGCGAATTACAAGAAGTCGCTGGAGTTGAACCCTCAAAACACGAATGCCGCAGATAAATTGAAAGAACTTCAGAAGAACTGAAAGTGCGCGCGTCGTACCGAGTAGCGGTTCGGAATGGGAATGGAATTTCACCACGGAGGCACGGAGAACGCGGAGAAAAACCAAGAAAGAAATCTTTATCTCTGTGTCTCCGTGTCTCCGTGGTGAGTTTCTCTTTATGGCGAAATAATCCGATCCGGCTCGAACATACTCACCGCAGCCGGGCCGGAGCGCGACGCAAAAGGATGAGGCCATGCCCGTAATGACGGCAGAGGAGTTGGAAGCGTTTTTGTATTCGCATTTTCCTGATATGGAAGACCGCGCCTTTCGCGTCGAGAAAGTCGATGACGGGCTTGCCCAGGTCCGCCTCCTCTATCACGAACGCCACCTGCGTCCGGGCGGGACCATTTCGGGACCCGCTCTTATGACCCTGGCCGACACAAGCATGTACATCGCGGTGCTTGCCATGATAGGCCCGGTCGCGCTCGCCGTCACCACTAACCTGAATATAAACTTCCTGCGCAAGCCTGCTCAGGCCGATGTTATAGCCGAGGCCCGTTTGCTCAAACTCGGCAAGCGACTGGCTGTGGGCGAGGTGACTATGTATTCGGAAGGCGAAAACGATCCGGTCGCCCACGCGACCGTGACCTATTCGATTCCGCCCGATCATACTCCGCGCGGCCTGGGTTGAAACTTTTCATCTCGAAGTATCAGCCAGGCCGAAGCGCCGCCCGAAAAGATTTCTTTCTTCATAAAGATTTCTTTCTTGAAAAGATTTCTTTCTTCCGGCAGCGCACTCCACATAAGATTCTGCGGCACACAAGAGGAATATGGATAAAAGCGCGATGATGAATATAATATAAGTTTGTCGGTGCAGGCATACTCGGTTCTTCAGCTACTGGCGGGGCTATTTCGATATGAGCTATTCGAGCGGCGAGTTCCTGGGAAATGAACGGTTCAAGATACGGCGGCGACTGGGGGCCGGCGGCATGGGCGTCGTGTATGAAGCCTACGATGCGAACCTCAATGAGACCGTAGCCCTCAAGACTTTGCTGCGCGTCGATGCCTCGGCCATCTATCGTTTCAAAAAAGAGTTCCGTTCCCTTGCGGGCGTGGTCCACCCTAACCTCGTGTCGCTATATGAATTGATAGCCGAAGGGGAATACTGGTTCTTCACTATGGAGATGATAGAGGGAGTGACCTTCCTTGAGTACGTCGGCGAACGCAATCACAAGGATTCTCCGACCTCTCCTCCCAGGCCGCCCACACATCCGACCCCGCGCATAGAAGAAAGGTTGGGACTCGAAGGCAATACCGTATCTATAAACGATACGGGCGCGCTGCCCTCCAACACACAGACGCTCGACATCGAAGATGTCGAAGCGGAGAGCAAACTCCCCATCGCTTCCGCGCGCGCGGAGAAAGAAATTTTTACATCTGCGCCTTTCTCTGTGAACCTCGACCGATTGCGTGAGGCTTTAAAGCAACTGGTCGAAGGCGTCTACGCTATTCACGAGATGGGCATGCTCCACAGAGACATCAAGCCCTCGAACGTCCTTGTGACGCCGGAGGACCGCGTGGTGATACTCGACTTCGGCCTCGTCACAGAGGCAGCCCCCGAAGAAAGCAGTCAGAGCCTCAGCGTGGTCGGCACCCCTATTTACATGTCCCCTGAACACGGGGCGGGGCTTCCGCTCACGGAAGCGAGCGACTGGTACAGCGTGGGAACGATGCTATACGAAGCCTTGACCGGACGCACGCCCTTCCTCGGCCAGAACATAGAGGTGCTTGTAAACAAGCAGAAGTTCGACCCTCCCGCGCCATCGGAAATCGCGCCCGGCACGCCCTCCGACCTCGACGCGCTTTGCCGCGACCTCTTGCGCCGCGACCCCGAAGAGCGACCTTCGGGGCGCGACCTCCTCGAACGCCTCGGAGCGAACGTTACCGAGACCGCCGCCCCCACGCCCGCGCTTCTCCCGCCGCTCAGTTCCCGACCTGCCGCGAATGCGGCCGCGTTCGTCGGACGGAAGAGCCATATCGAGGCGCTCGATGAAGCCTTTGTGGCTACAAGGCAAGGGCGCACGGTGACGGTCTATGTACACGGCGCTTCCGGCATGGGCAAAAGCACCCTGGTCCGCCATTTCCTCGAACGTCTCCATCAGCGCGAGGGAGCCGTTGTGCTCGAAGGCCGTTGCTACGAACAGGAGTCCGTGCCTTACAAGGCGCTCGACGGCCTTATAGATAGCCTGAGCAAGTACCTGCTCTCTCTGCCTCAGATAAGAGCCGATGCTCTCATGCCGAGAGACGTGCTCGCGCTCTCGCGCCTCTTTCCCGTAATGCTCAGGGTCGAGGCGGTGACTAGCGCCCCCTTCCGCGAACAGGCGATACTGGAACCGCTTGAGTTGCGCCGCAGGGCGTGGGCTGCGCTCAGAGAATTGCTGGCCCGGCTTGCAGACCGCCACCCGCTGGCCCTCTCGATAGACGACCTTCAATGGGCCGACGCCGACAGCATCGCTCTGCTCGACGACCTGCTTCGCCCTCCCGACCCACCGCGCCTTTTGCTGCTTGCAAGCTTTCGCAGCGAAGAGATCGAATCGAAGCCTTTTCTGAAAGCCTTGTTGCGGCAGACCGGAAGCGAAACTTACCGCGAGCTACAGGTCGGGCCTCTGAAAAAGAAAGAGGCGCGCAGCCTGGCCGAGTCCTTGCTTCCCGCTGAGATGCCCGGCATTCATCAGTTCAGCGATACGATCGTTCGCGAAGCCGAGGGGAATCCCTTCTTCGTGGAAGAGCTGGCCCGCTATGCCTTGACGGCTGAGAAGGCGGCCACAACGGGTATCACCCTGGCCGAGATGCTGGAATCGCGAATGGCGCGATTGCCCGATGGCGCGAGGACTCTCTTGGAGATACTTGCCGTAGCGGGGCGGCCTATGGACTCCGAAGTGATTTTCGAAGCGGCCGGTCTGAACGGAGACGGGCGATCCCTGATAGCTTCCCTGCGCGCGACCCATTTCCTGCGCAGCAGCGGCTCTTTGCAGCGCGTGGAGTTATATCACGACCGCATACGCGAAACCCTGGCCGCGATGCTTGACCGAACGGACGCTCGCCGGATTCATCTTCGCCTTGCCCGGACGCTCGAATTGAAAGGCTTCGACGACCCCGAAGCTTTATTCGAACACTACCTAGGAGCGGGCGACCGTGTGCGCGCGGCTTCCGAAGCTGCGCGGGCCGCCGAAAAAGCCGGGACCGCGCTCGCCTTCGACAGGGCCGCCCTGTTTTATCGCAAAGCTCTGGAACTGGAAGAAAGCAGGGGAGCAGGGGAGCAGGGGAGCAGGGGAGCCTCAGCGTTCGAAAACGATGAACGCCGCGGTAGTCTTAAGACTGCCGTGAAGGATGAACCTGGAACTCCAGATTCATCCTTCATCCCTCAACCAACATCCATCCAAACGCCCCTGAAC
>JAKEHD010000329.1 GCA_022615215.1 Blastocatellia bacterium | reverse complement strand
CTCTACGATGTATTGGATGATCGTTCTCGTCTCGGCAGTCTCGGTCGCTGCAATTGTCTCTTCCTCAACGTTTCTCTCACAGAAGCTGTTCGCTGACTCACGCTATGCTTCGCTTTTCAGCATCGCTGCCGTTGGGCTTGCCCTTGGCCTTTGTGTCGATATAGCAATGCTGTATCTCATGATCAAGGATCGCTCGTTGTTGTTGGTCACTATTGGCCTGTCTAACCTCGTGTCACAGGTCGGATTCAACATATGGTTCATCGTCTACATGGGGCTGGGATTAAAGGGGATTTTCTACTCGATGCTCATAACGCGGGCGATTCTCGCCGTTGTAGTATCGCTGCTAAAAGAAACAAGAGCATCACTGAGGAGAAGCCAATAAAAAACCCCTGTATGCCTGATAGTCCGCCGGGAGATTCGACAGTTACAAATAAAACGATCAGCCCTACTGTCATAGCCAGAGCAAATACGTTGGAATGCCTGGCCTCCGAATGCTCTTTTAAAGTTTGATCTGATTTTTCCATGTTATTCTCCTAAACACATTTCTTACAGCTTTAAATATAGACCTAATTATACTACCTGGGATAGGTTGGTAAGAACATTAATTCTAAATATCTCATTGAGACAGCTTCGGCAGTATGTATGTCTTGAATCAACCCTCGAATATGACCTGAGCCATTGCAATATCGCGCGAGTGTGTTAGCGACAGATGTATTTTTCGAGCGCCCATCTCACGGAAGAGTTCCATCGCGCGCCCCCTTAATTTTACGGTCGGCGGGCCGCTCTCTTCTTTCACCACCTCTATGTCGTGCCATCGGACCCCATCGCCCCAGCCGGTGCCGAGAGCTTTCATCGCGGCCTCTTTCGCGGCGAAGCGGGCCGCATAGCTCGAAAAGCGCGAAGCTCGCGCCTCGCAATACTCACGCTCGGATTCGGTGAATACGCGCCTCAGAAATCGCTCCCCGCGCCGCGCGACGGCCTCCTCTATGCGAGAGATTTCAGCTATGTCGATTCCTAGAGCGACTATCATCTTCGTGCTCGATTTGCCGATGAAGATTTCTCTCTTCTGTCCTGCACACTCAAGCTTCAACCTCCATCAAGTCCTGCGCGAGCAGGGTGTCGGGAAAGATGGCGCAGGCCTCTTCGAGCAGGGGCGCAGGATCCGGGAACCGCGTGCTGAAATGGGTTATTAGGAGTCGTCGCGCGCCCGCCTCAAGAGCTATGCGCGCGGCCTGCGCTGCGGTCGAATGCCCGTACTGGCGAGCTTCTTCTTCCAGGTCTTTCGTGTATGTCGCTTCGTGTATCAGCAGATCTACGGAGCGCCCAAGACGGACGGCCGACGGGCAGGGGCGCGTGTCCGTGCAGTAAGCGACCGACTTGCCCATTCGAGGCGGGCCGAGAACATCCGAAGGGCGGATGACGCGGCCGTCTTCGAGTTTCACATCCTGACCCGATTGCAGGCGGCTGAACATCGGGCCTTCCGGGATGCCGAGTTCGCGCGCTCGTCCGAGGTTGAAACGGCCGGGGCGCGGGCGCTCCTCTATTCGATAGCCGAGAGCGAATAGGCGATGATCGAGCGGACGCGACTGCACAACATAGTCAGCCGTTTCATATACCACCGTAAGGCCATCGTCTTCAGGCACCGCTCGCTCGCCTGAGAAAAAAATGTCGCGGGCGAAATCATCTTCTTTCTTCGAAGGCGGTGATGCGCCTGGCCTGCCCTCTTCGATCTTTATCAAGCGGCCCGCATGCGCCCCGGTTGCGGGAGAGGTGAATTCCCTGACCTCAAGCGGATAATTAACGAAGAGTATCTTCAATCGCGCGAGCGTGCTCAGGTACTCGCTCATGCCCGGAGGCCCTATAAGGGTCAATTCTCTCTCCCGGCGATCGAGACCCATCGTCGATAGAAGCCCCGACAGGCCGTTGAAATGATCGCCGTGCAGGTGTGTGATAAATATGGCCGATAGACGATTCGGACTGAGGCCCGCGCGCGCGATTTGAATCTGCGTCGCCTCGCCGCAATCCATAAGCAGCCATTCGCCTTCGCGCGCGATGGCCGTCGCGCTCACATTTCGCTTGAGCGTGGGCTTGCCCGAACTCGTTCCAAGTGGAATGACTTTCATAAACGATATACAATAACACACCGAAACGCGCCATCGTAAACGGACGGCCCGCCCTGACAGGGTTGATTCCATCAAGCTCAGTGTTGCTGCATCTCATCTGTCGAATCCAACGAAGACGGGTTCGGGCACGAGCGTGACGCCGAACACGCTGCGCACGCGGAGCTTTATCCTGCCTGCCAGTTCGACGACCTCGCGCGCGGTCCCGCCGCCCCGGTTGATGATGGCGAGCGCATGCTTTTGGGAAATGCCGACGTTCCCATAAGTGTATCCGCGCTCGAAGCCCGCCCGCTCGATCAACCAGGCCGCAGAGAGTTTCACCCGCCCGCTCGATGCACTGTATGAAGGTATATCTTTATCGCTGCCGATAAAACTTCTGGCGCGTTTTTTTATCTCCTCGAATGCTTCGCGGGTGACGACAGGATTCACGAAAAACGAACCCACGCTGCGCGAATCGGGATCGCCTATGTCTATGACCATGGCCTTGCTCCGGCGGATAGCAAGCACCGCCTCGCGCACATCGCTCAGAGCGGGCGATTTTATGCCGCCGCCTTTGAAGTAGAGTTGCAGGTCGAGGTAGCGTATGGTGGGCCTGCCGTCTGCGGTCAGACGATAAGTCACGCTCGTTATGATGAACCTGTCGCGCTCTCTCGTTTTAAACCGGCTCGTGCGGTAGCCGAATTCGCATTCATCCGGGGTCATAGTGACCAGATAGGCTCTTTCAAGGTCGAGGGCTTCGAGCGAAACGAAGGTCTCGCTTATCTCCTGCCCGTAGGCCCCGACGTTCTGTATAGGGGTTGCGCCGACGCTGCCCGGTATTCCCGAAAGGCACTCGAACCCGGCCCAGTTATTCGAAATGCATGCCGCCACAACCTTGTCCCAGTCCTCGCCCGCGCCCGCCGTCAGGGTGACTTTATCGCCTTCGATGCGGCTGTGCAATCCGCGAATACGGACGCGCAGCACAAGCCCCGGAAACCCGTCATCGGCGACGAGTATGTTGCTTCCCCCGCCGAGCACGAACAGGGGCAGTCCCTGCGACTTCGCCCATGCAACGCCGCCCCTCAAAACCTCGCTGCTCGTCGCCTCAGCGAAATACCTTGCCTGACCGCCTATGCCGAACGTAGTACACTCTGCGAGCGGCACATTTTCGCTCAACGACTCTTCGAACTCCTGATTATCTTTTGCCAAATGAATTTACCACCCTCCTTGCAGAGTCGCGCCACGCAAAGCCGACGGAAGCGGCGGACACACTAGTGGTGCCAAGCGTAAATAATCCGACAGACGCAGGGGCGCACCTAAGTGTGCGCCCTGGTCTTGGGCAGACATGCAGGGCAGACACACATAAAGATTTCTTTCTTAGGTCTGCCCCTACGTGTTGGAACACTTCAGCCGCGAACCACTAGCCTACATCGCGCGGTCGCCCTCAGTCCAGCTTATAACTAATAGCCGCTCTCGATTCGCGGATTGCAGGCGCTATGGTAGTGGCCCTGCCCGCTCGTTTGTCAACCCGCTCTTGTTTCAGGCAAACTTTACAATCACTATGACGATGATCGATACACCCTCCGAGGCCCGCGCAAAACGCGACGCGCACGCTCCGTCCGCTCTGCGATGCACGGCCCTCGTCAAACGATACAGCGATGTGGTGGCCGTAGACTCGCTCGACCTCGAAGTGCGCGCGGGCGAATGCTTCGGCCTTCTGGGACCGAACGGCGCGGGCAAAACCACTACCGTAGAGATACTCGAAGGTCTCACCACGCCAGACGGCGGCACGGTCGAGGTGCTCGGATTGCGATGGGGCGAGGGCAAAGACCATGCTCTGCGCGAGCGGCTCGGCGTCCAGCTTCAGGAGACGCAGCTTGCCGAAAAGCTCACGGTCGAAGAGACCCTGCGCCTCTTCCGCAGCTTTTATAAACGCGGGCGCGATACGAGCAGCGTCATCCGCACCGCAGAACTCGAAGAGAAACAGCACGCGCGCGTGGGCAAGCTGTCGGGCGGACAGAAGCAGCGCCTCGCCGTCGCCTGCGCGCTCGTGAGCGACCCGGATATACTGTTTTTGGACGAACCCACTACGGGACTCGACCCGCAGGCGCGCCTCAAGCTATGGGAGATAATCGAACAGTTCCAACGCGAGGGCGGCACGATACTTTTGACCACTCATTACATGGAAGAGGCGGCGCGATTGTGCGACCGCGTTGCGATAATGGATCATGGAAAGATCATAGCTCTCGATACGCCCTCGGCGCTCATTGCATCGCTCGGAGCCGATCAGATAGTCGAGTTCAGCATCAAAGGCGCTCTTCAGGACGCAGATATAAACCGACTTCCGGGCGTGCGCAGCCTGAGAGAGAGAAACGGCGGATACTCGCTCACGGTCTCCGAGATAGGAGCGGCGCTGCCCGCCCTGCTTGCGGAGATAGAGGGCCAGGGCGCTCAACTTATCACTTTGACGACACATCAGGCGACGCTCGAAGACGTATTCGTGAGCCTGACAGGGAGGACGCTGCGCGATGACTGAACCGGAAGAACGACACGGAGACGGGGAGACACGGAGACACGGTGAAGCAGCAGGTCGCCGCGTCGCCGCGTCGCCCACTCGCCGCGTCAACCCCCTCGGCACGGCGAGCGATGAGAGACCGCATCCGCTCGTCGAGTTGACGCTTGCGAGGGTGCGCGAGTTCGTGCGCGAGCCGGAGGCTTTATTCTGGGTCTTCGTATTCCCCGTGCTGCTTGCCTTCGCGCTCGGCATAGCCTTTCGCAACACCGCGCCTGAAAAAACATTCATCGCGGTCGAAGCCCCGCAGCCCGGAGCGAGTCCTGCAATGGCGACTCAAATAGCCGAAGCCCTGTCGCGCTCGCCCGACCTGCAAGTGAAGGTTATGTCTGCGGAAGAAGCGGCGCAGGCGCTCAGGACCGGGAAGGTCTCTCTGGTCGTCCGCGCGAGCGATGGCAAGCAGGAGCGCGCGCGGGCCGACACATCCGCGATGGTTTTATCATCGGGTAAGGAAGGAAGATTTCCTTATATCTATGGCCCTTCCGCATCGGTTCCGGCGGAAACGCATTTCGATTTCCGTTATGACCCTACGCGCCCCGAAAGCCGAATGGCGCGACTCGTCGTCGACGATGCATTACAGAGGGCGATGGGGCGAGCGGACGTTGCCCGCATAAGCGATGAGGAAGTGACCGAGCCGGGCGCGCGCTATATAGATTTCCTCGTGCCCGGCCTTATAGGTTTGAATCTGATGGGGAGCGGAATGTGGGGACTGGGGTTTGCGGTCGTGCAGGCGCGCACGCGCAAGCTGCTCAAACGGCTTGCGGCCACTCCCATGCGCAGGTCGCATTTTCTGCTTTCGTTCATGCTGTCGCGCCTGACCTTTCTCGTGCTCGAAGTGGCGGCGGTGATAATCTTTGCGTGGCTGGTCTTCGACGTATCGGTGCATGGCTCGTTGATCTCGCTGGTTGCGATATCGCTCATCGGGTCGATGACCTTCGCGGGGCTTGGCATGCTCGTGGCCGCGCGCCCGAAAACCATAGAGGGCGTATCGGGCTGGATGAACTTCGTCATGCTGCCCATGTGGTTGCTATCGGGCACATTCTTTTCAGCGTCGCGCTTCCCCGATCTCCTGCAACCTTTCATAAAAGTGTTGCCGCTGACGGCGCTGAACGATTCGCTGCGGGCAGTGATTAACGAAGGCGCTCCGATTGCGTCCACCTGGCCTGAGATAAGCGTGCTGCTCGCGTGGGGACTCGTGAGTTTCGCGCTGGCCCTGCGCATGTTCAGGTGGCAATAAGTTTCAGAGGTGATGATGCCGGAAAAATTCGAAGTCGAAGTAGATCGAACGGGAAGCGTGACGGCGCTTGCTTATGATGCACCTGAGCGCGGACGCGCGCGGGTCACGCTCCTGCTCGGTCACGGAGCGGGCACCGGGCAGACGAGCGAGTTTATGGTGAACTTCGCCGAAGGGCTTGCCGCGCGCGGAATAGATGTGGTGACTTTCAATTTCCTTTACACCGAACAGGGTCGTCGCGCGCCCGACCCCGGCGGCAAGCTCGAAGCCTGTTACCGGGCCGCAATAGCCGTCGCAGGCAAACGTAAAAAGGGCAACCGGCTCGCAATCGGAGGGAAATCGCTCGGCGGGCGCATAGCCTCACAGGTCGCGGCAGCAGGCATCGAAGGTTTGAGCGGGCTGGTCTTTCTAGGCTATCCGCTCCACCCGCCGGGCAAACCCGATCAGCTTCGCTCAGATCATCTCGCCAAGATACGCGCGCCTATGCTCTTCGTTCAAGGATCACGCGACCCCTTCGGCACGCCCGACGAGTTGCGGCCCCTCATAAAAAAGTTCGACCCTCCGGCAACCATCTACGCCATCGAAGGCGGCGATCATTCTTTCAAAGTGCCCAAGAGCCTGGGCCTGTCACAGGAAGAAATCTACAGCGCGGCTCAGGATGAAATCGCCCGATGGCTGCGCGAGATTTGAATGCAGAGAAGCAGGGGAGCGGGGGAGCGCAGGGACACGGGGACACGGGGACGCGGAGGAGCTATAGAGACAGTGAAGCCAGAACCCAAGCACCCTTGCACCCCTGCATAGAAAGCATCAAGTATCGTTTTATCTTCGCCCATCCGTAACCCGACTGCCCTTGCGCGCGTTTATAGTTATTGACGGCTGCGCCGGATGTCCGACAATCTGCCAGATTGTCGTTCCGTCCAGCAGTCTTCGACAAGCTGGCAACACGCTCGGACATTTTCCAGGGAGGTTTTATGCGCTAGTGTTGGGGCGATGGCGCGCGACCGGTCTCAGGAGAGCAGAGGGCGATGAAGCAGGGGAGCAGAGGAGCAGAGAAGCAGGGGAGATATAGAGGCAGTGAAGCCAGAACCCTCGCACCCCAGCACCCCTGCATCCCCTGCATCCCCACATCACGCTCAGGCATCTCGAATGGATGAAACCGCCGACAACTGTGGTCTTGCGATCATAGAATCTGATTCGCCCCCGTTTGATGAAGCGGCGGATGAAAGCCTCGTCCGCCTCGCGCGCGCAGGCGATGAGGCGGCCTTCGAGCAGATATTCGAGCGGCATAAGAAGCAGGTCGCTCGCATCGCGGGCCGGTTCTTCAATCGTCCGGAAAAGATAGAAGAGATCGTGCAGGAGGTCTTTACGAAACTCTATTTCGCGCTCGGCGATTATTCATCGGAGCGGGGCGCATCGTTTTCGGCGTGGCTTTCGCGCATAGCCATCAATTCCTGCTACGACGAATTGCGGCGCATGCGGCGCAGGCCCGAAGAGGCTCTGGGCGACATAACGGATGAAGAAGCCGGTCTTCTCAAATCTCGATTGCGCGAGGGAGGCAGCGGGTACACTTCTACAGAACGAAACGCAGAGTCCGCGACCATATCGAGAGATCTGGCGCGCAAGCTCCTGGCCCGCCTGAGTCCCGACGACCGACTGGTGCTCACATTGTTGAACGCGGAGGAACTGCCCGCGACCGAGATAGCCCGCCTCACGGGCTGGTCCGTGTCCAAAGTGAAGGTGAGAGCGCATCGGGCGCGAACGGCATTGCGCAGCGTGCTCGGCGAATTTCTTTAGCTGTGTGGATGGTGAGGGAAATATGTTTTGGAGAAAGAAACAGCGAATACCTGATGACAGATTAGACCGCGTGGCGCAGGAGATAACGCGCGCCGCCGTAGCGGATAACGCGGAAGAGGTTGTCTCGTCGCCCTTCCTCTATTCGAAGCTGCGCGCTCGCATAGAGGCAGAGCAAGAGCGGAGGGCGGAGCCTGTAAACGGCTGGCTTGTGATGCTCGCGGCTGCGCGGCTTGCAATCCCGGCGCTCGCCATAATAGCGATTGCAGTCACCGCGATGTTCTGGTTTGGCGGGGCAAGTGCGCCTCCTGAGAGTGCCGCTAATGTCCCCTATATCAATATGCCTGAGATGGGCTATGGCGGCATCGCGCCCATACAGGCTTGCTCGGTGTCCGACAGCGCAGGGTGCAATGTATCTACGAACGAAGTGATAGCCACTCTCTTCAGAGAAGAAGGACAGGAGTTACGATGATGAACAAGCAAACCGGTATGTGGGTCAAAGTATGGGGCGCGCTGCTCCTTGTCTTCGCGCTCGGATGTGTGACGGGCGCGGCGCTCAACGGCATATACAGGTCTCAGAGCGCCGCTTCACAGCCGCTCTCCATACGCGAAGGGGAGGCTTATTTCGAGACATTGCAACGCGACCTCGACCTCACCTCCGAACAGGCGACGACCGTGCGCGCCATCCTGGACGAGACGCGCAACGAATACAAAATGGTCTGCGCAGAGGTGCGCCCGCGCTATGACTCTCTGCGCACGCGCGCACGCATAAGGATGCGTGCTGTGCTCACGCCCGATCAGCAACAGCGATTCAACGCCATAGTGACTCAGGAAGATTGCAAGTGCCCGGAATTGCAAAAGTGATATTTTGTCCGTCGTTCGTCGTCCGTCGTCCGTTGCATAAGGCAGTCAATGACAGGCAAAATCTTTGATGCGATTTCGCGGCAGTTTGCAAATTAAGATTGCAACAATGAAGATCACTATGACCAAAGAAAGATTGACTCGCGCCATAAGCTTAACAGCGCTCGGATTGATTCTCTCTTTTACGGTGATGGACCGGCTCACAGGAGACTCTCTGGCCGCGCCCGGCTCTCAGGAGAAGACCGCCGAGCAGGTATATAAGAACATCAAATCGTTTACGGGGCTGCCCGCATCGCAACTCGACGGGGTGATGAATTATATGTCGGCCTCGCTCGGAGTCGGATGCAGTTATTGCCACACGGACTCGTGGGAGAGCGACGACCGGGCGGCCAAGAACAACGCACGCAGAATGATCGAGATGACGCGCGCGATCAACAAAACGAACTACGGGGTCGAATGGGGAGTGGTAAGCTGTTACACCTGCCACGTGGGCCGTCCCTTTCCCGAAGCGACGCCCGGCGCAAGGCAGGAACTCTGGCAGCCGCCCCCGAAGCCTGATCCAAAAGCGATGGCCGCACTGCCGACGATTGATGAGGTGTTGGAAAAAAACATTCGCGCGCTGGGCGGACAGGCATCTATCGACGGGTTGAAGACACGCACCTCCAGGGGGACGCTGACCGTCGAAAACGGCATAGGGCCTGCGGTCAGCGTGCCGATGGAAATCCATCAGAAAGCGCCGAACAAGATGCTCTTTACGGCCGCTTACCCCGGCGGCGCTTATACAGAAGGGTTCGACGGCTCGGCTTCGTGGATTGCAGACAACCGCAAGAAAGAAGGCATCGCCGGCACAGAGCCTGAAGGAAGAACTCTCGGCAGCGAGCCGACTCTGACGGAGTTTCACGCTTACATAAAGCTCCGCGAGACGTATCCCACGATGAGGCTTTTAGGCAAAGAGATTATTAACGGTCGCGAAGCTTTCCTGATAGGAGCGACATCCAAGAGTGGCAGCCGCGATAAAATCTATATCGACACAGAAACGGGACTACTCATCCGCAAACACACATTGTTCAAGACCGTGCTCGGAATGATTCCCGAAGTGGTGGACTTCTCTGACTACAGAGAGGTCGGCGGAGTCCGTCTGCCGTTCAAGATAATATGGTCGCGCCCGCCTTTCACCTGGACCCGGATGTTCACGGAGATAAAGCATAACGTCCCGATAGACGACGAGAAGTTTGATAAGCCTGCTTCCAAACAGTGATCGTCTCAGGGCACGCGCAGACAGAGGCCCGCCTCCTATTTGCAGTATCAAAACTTTGCCTGCATAATGACGGTGTCGACCTCACTGTTTACGGAGGCAAGCTGATGACTGCCAAAACATTTCCACAGGTGCGCAAATCATCTCTCGGAAAAGTCGATCTCTCCAGAGAGCGCGAATGGATACTTCAACACGGTGACAGGTACGCGGGTCAATGGGTAGTGCTTTCGCGCGGCCGTCTTATAGGACATACCCTCGATAGCAACGAAGTTGCTGCCATCGTTGACAGGGCACGCGCTGAGGGAATCGCTATCCCTTACGTCAAATTCATCAGCGAAGAGAGAGAGCCGATCTGGATGGGATGGTTATGAAAAAACCCGCCCCATCAAGGTCGTTGCTGTTGCCGGTCGTACTCACCAACGATTTCTCGCGGGCTGAGAATCGAAATTCCTCGATAGCGCCTGAAATCGCCGCTGTTGAAAGTGATAAGACTGCCGACGCCATGAACATTCATAGCTGCCACTATTCTGGCATCATGCACTTGCGCGCCGGAGACAGCATGATTGATGACGAGCCTTTTCCATTCATGAAAGATTGCGGGAGTATCGGGAAGTAGAACGAAAGCCTGCTCAAAGCGTGTTATGTGCTGACTTGCTATTTCCGGCGTTTGTCCTAATCCATTCCTGTCTGCGGGACGAGTGCAGACGTTCCAGAATTCGATCAGGTTCTGAGGCAATACACAAACGATTTCACCTCTGTTCAATAGAATCTCAACCGAACGCGCCGCATCTTCGTGCATGGGGTGATTCGCTTCGACGCTTCGAGCCAGGATATTGGTATCGAGCAGATAGCTCATGACTGCTTATCTTCTCTTTCCGCATAGATGCTCTCTCTGGTCAGCGCATAATCTGACAAAGGTGTAGCTGTGATCGAATGGTTATCAACCCACTCTCTCCAGAGTCGCGCCCTATCCAGCGGACTCAACGGAACTTCTTCTTCCGATGCGGCTTTGTCTTTCAGAAGAGATCGCAGGTAATCATCCACAGAAATCCCTCTAGCCTCAGCCTGGGCTGCCAACATCTCGGCCGTCTCTTTTTCTATCTCCAAAGTTGCAGGCATAGTTTCGTCCCCTCTTATAGAAGCGGCTTTGTGCTTGTCACAAAAAAGAATCTTATCACATCGAACCGCTTCAGGGGCGTTCCATTATTCAGGTTTGCGAAGAGCGGCGCAGGGTATTACGGCTGTCCCTCGCTGATGCTATCCTCTCCCCCTCCATGTCTCCGCCCTGAGATCACACCTCATAGAGGGTAAAAGGGTAAAAGCGCCTAGCGTAATGTCCTCACAAGGCGGAAGCCAAGGTCGTGGCCGCGGTCGTCGGGCGCGCCCCCGCCGCGGATCGCCGACCGGCAGTACTGCGCGAGGCCGTTGAACCAACTGCCGCCACGAAACACCCGGTCCGAGCCCGTAGACGGTCCCGTAGGATCCGCGCTCGGACTCTGCGAGTAGTAATTCTCCGAGTACCAGTCCATGCACCACTCCCACACATTGCCATGCATGTCGTAGAGTCCAAACCCATTCGGCTGCTTCGTCCCTACAGGATGCGTCTTGTTGCCGGAGTTGTTCCCGTACCATCCCATCTCATCAAGGTTCCCTGCGTATGGCCCTGTCGTCCCCGCACGGCACGCATATTCCCATTCCGCTTCTGTAGGCAATCGATATGTCTTCCCCGTCGCTTTCGACAACCGATCACAAAACTCAACGGCTTCTTCCCAACTTACCTGCTCTACAGGCAGTTTGTCTTCCTTGAAATTCGACGGGTCAGGTTTGAGAGCTATCTTGATCTTCGATAATTTCGTCGCAACGGCTCGCCACTGCGCTTGCGTCACTTCATATTTGCTCATATAAAACGGTGATACTGTCACCTGATGTTGCGGCCCTTCATCACTATCCCGGCCCTCTTCGCTATCGGGCGACCCCATAGTGAACGTGCCGCCCGGTACGCTGACCATTTCAAGCTTCACTCCGCCGCCGAGGTCTTCCGTGATGGTGTCGAAGTTGCCCGCATCTGTCACCGATGTCGCGCCGGATTTCACCACGACCTGCTTTTCCCTTAGCTTCGGCTTCTCTCTCTGCCTTAGCTTCGGCTTTTCCCTTAGCTTCAGCTTTTCTTTCTGCCTTCCGGCGTCGGCTGCTTTGCGCGATTCTTCCTGATGCTCGCCCCTGGCGGGTTGCTCAAGGAGTTGACTGACCTCTCCTGTCTTTATATTCAGGGCCTTCAGCAGTTGTGCGAATCCTTTATCGAAGCCAACGGTAAAGTCTATGCGATGCACACGTCGCAGGCGATACGGTATCTTGCAATTCCGGTGGAGCACTGGCACTATACGTTTCTTTTCTTCAAGCGCATACGCCACTTCGTCCATCACATTGTCAGAGTCCACCGCTGCCTGTGAAAGAATCACCAGAAGGAGATCGCTCGTCTCAAGAGCTTCTCCTATAGCGCGGTCCCAACGCTGACCGGGAGATATATCAAGCTGATCGATCCATATCTCTGCGCCTGACGCTCTCAGTTTCTCGGCCAGTTCGAGGGCGAACTCCGAGTCGGCGCGGGAGTAGCTGATAAAAATCTTTGCCTCTTGCATCGGTGCCACTCGTCGGTGCGAGGTATAACAGAGCCGTTTCGATTGAGTCAAGGATTCGCCAGGATGCGGCAGGGCTGTCGCAAAGTATCTGGGAGCGCACTTTGAGCGTGCTTGGCTTTCGCAATCGTTGATTTTCTCTAAAAACGACATCTCTGCAAGGCATGCAGGCAGGATGCCGAAGAAAGAAATCTTTATGCGCTCCCAGGCCAGGCAT
>JAKEHD010000328.1 GCA_022615215.1 Blastocatellia bacterium | reverse complement strand
CAACCCTTCCAGACCTGTGATCTATCGGGAGTTGTTTATGACCCTCGATTCGCTCAAAATCTATCAAACTTATTTCCGATAATGTCTAATGAATACATTTATTGTCGGCCTGCGCTCCCAGGAAAAACTTTCATCTTACCTCGCGCGCAGTATATAAGGCCGCCGAAGTAAAAATCCGTCCTCCGGTCCCGCTCAACGAGGGTTCTTTGGAGCCGGCTTCCCGGCATCGTTAGCGACATCTGAATCTTCGCTCGGTTCTGCCACACGAAGATAGTAGCCCTGCGAGGTAGTAACAGTCAGTTCTCCGTGTCGTTTCAGCCCTTCCGATGTGAGCTTCAGTTTGAGCGTGTGAAAGCTGTCTTGAGCGGCAGCGTCCGATGGGGTGACAGTCGGAGCGTCGGGCGCAATAATACCCACGACATAACGCTTCTTGATCTGGTCGAGCAAAAAAACGAGATTCTCTGTTGCGTCTTCGCCGTCGATCTTAACGGCCGCTCCTCCGGTCTTCTGGATCATCTGTCCGAAAGCGCGGTCTTTGAGAATCGCGTCCAGGAGGGCACGCGACCCCATTTTGGTGAAGATATGAATCGCTATGGAGATCGGATTCCCCAGGCCATAGAGCGCTCCCTCGGCAGCGGAGGTGATGACCTGCCGCTTGCGCGACGGTCTGGGGCCTTTGGTCACCATCGCATAAACCACGCTCCGCGAATCGAGAAGCACTCTGGCCGTAGCGCCCGATTCGGCTGTCGTATATGAACGCGGAGAATCATCCGTGATCGTGATGATGACGCGCCGACTGATCGGATTTGCGGCTTTATCCATGTACTCGGCCGCATGAAAGACCGCTACGGTACGATCCTGGCCGTTGCCGACGCCCTTCTGCCTCGCGGTGTCGGCGAAGTCTCTGATCCCGGCGGCGATAAGTTTCCGGTCTTTGGTGAAACCCTGAATGAGCGCGGCGCTTCCCCCAAAACCCATCAGAGCTATTTCGTCATCGGGTCCGAGCAGGCGCAACCATTGAGCGATGCTTCTCCGCAACGAACTCATGACATAAGGAGTCTTCCCGCCGACATCGATAAGCAGAACGACCGAAAGCGGCAACTCGCCCCGGCTGAAATGGATTATCTCCTTTTTCGAGCCATTGTCGTAGAGTTCGAAATCCTCGCTGACCAGGTTATCAGCGACCGCGCCGGTTTTCCTGTTTATCGCATGCAGGTCGAGCATCACGAGATGCGAGTAAGGATGGGGCGGACTGACAGGCTGCGGCGGCTCTGAAACCAATAGTTCAGCATCAGGCGGGACAGCCAACTTGTCAGGCGAAGCGGCGGCCCCCTTTGGCTCTGCGGCGCTGACTGACGAGGGAGACGGATCGGTCAGCGGTTGCGTCCGGTTATCAGGGTTCTTCTCTTCAGGCGGGTCGTCTTCCGCCAGCAAAGCTTCGCTTTCGCTATCAATCGCGTAATATCCTTGCCGTGTGCTGATGACTATTCCTTTGCCCAGCCGTTTCCTGGCATCGGCAGAAAGTTTGAGTTCGATTCGGCGAAACTTGCCGTTGTAATTCTGATTCGTCGAGAAATAGCCCAGGCCGTAGCGGCTTCGCAAATGGTCGAGCATCTCTCCGAGCCTGGCATTGATTTCATCCTTGCCTGCGCCTCCTATCTCGCCGCCGGTTTGCTCGGCATAAGGATTGACTGACGTGCGTTTGGACCGTTCCTGAATTTCGGGATGCTGAAATATGATGGCGTCTGCGACATTCAGCAATGACCTGACGACGATCCCGCAAACGGTCGCGCCGGATTCCATCACGGTCTGTCTCACTTCCTCTTCGGAAATGGCGTCGCGATAACGATCCATCGATCCCTGATTGTCGGTGATGACGATTATGGCGCGACGACCCTTGGGATTCGTGACGTAACGCATCTGGCGAGCGGCTCTTGCAATTGCTTCATGAATACGTGTGCCGCTTCCCTTCTTCTCCAGCGCCTCGCCGAGCTTGTCGAGAATCAATTGCCTGTCCCTGGTAAAATCCTGAATCAACTCCGTCCAGCCGGAAAAAGCCATCAGCGCGACTTCATCCTCCGGGTTCAGGCGTGTCAGGGACTGCAAGGCTCCCTCACGAATCTTCTCTATGACGGGTCTCACGCTGGGGCTGACATCGACGAGCAGGACTATCGAGAGCGGCAGCTCGCCCTGGCTGAGGAATTCGATTCGCTGCCCGGCCTCGTCCTCGAACAAATCAAAATCCTGCGCCTTGAGTCCGCGGATGAACTCGCGGCTCCGCTTATCGATCACCTGAGCGTCGATCACGACGAGATCGGCTCTCAACTTGATCGAGGTCTCTTGCGAGTCGTTCGTCGTTTGTGAGGTCTGGGCCTGGAGGGAACCAACAAGCAGCAAGTACAAAACGAAGCGGAGAAACTGTCGGAGTACCGATCTGAACATAACTCACCTCCCGCTACCAGCGACAGCCTTGAACCTTCGAATCGGGTTCGATTGGCTGATCGTCGATTAGTGAACGTGACCTTCCGTTGTCCGACTGAGCTATCTTACTCTCGGAAAGTGATTGCTTCAAGCTCAGAGTTCTATCGAGCCAGTCTGATAGATGCTACGGGTGCGCGCCGACTCCGAGAAGTGCCGCACCGAATGCGAGAATTCCGAGAGCCACCCGCACCCAATGCCAGGAGGCCCACCGAGCCAGTTCCGCAGAGAGTTCTCCGGGTTGAGGGATGCATCAGCAAAACGCGCATTTGCATGCTTGAAGTAGAGAACATAGGTCGCTATCACAGACAGGAAGAGTATGCATGCAGTGAGAGTCGGCCATCGGCCGGAATCAGAGGTCCACACAGGGGCGAGACATCGTCGATGAAGCCCGCTCTCGATGGTATAGCGATCAGAGATCGGATGCCTGATGACTCGCATCAACGGGGCGCGGGTGAGCCAACGATTCATTAGCACATTGCTTTCACGGCCCGGTCGCATGCGTCTCAGGCTGTCTGCGTATGCGTACAGCCCCGTCTCATACCCGTGAGACTTGCCGACTAAAAACAAGCATCGTCCGGCCTTGCCCGCGTCAACTCGCCTCGTAGGCAGGGGCGAAGATTCGGCGTGCGAACTCTTCGAGCGTTGTGGGCGTCGTGTTCGAGTCGCTGCGGCTCACAGTGCTCTGAATCAGTCCTTCATCGAGGGCTGTGTACATCTCGACATAGGAGTCCGCCGCGCTCACTGAGAAGCCTTCTTCCAGGAGGCTCTTGTGGAAATCCTCGTAGGAAAACTCCACGTAAGCCAGATCAGGCTTGCCAATCGCAGCACCAAGAATCGAAGTTACCTCGCGGTGTGTGTAGTCGCGCGGTCCCAACAGATCGCGCACGGTATGGCCATCGAACATCGGCGCAATCAGGTACTCGGCGGCGACGGCTGCGATGTCGCGCGTGGCAATCATCGGAATAGCGACATCAGCACGGGCCGCGCTGCCATTGATCCCTGCGTTCTTGATGAGGGGAATTGCGGCCAGGTGGTTCTCCATGAAAAATGTGGGACGGAGCGCGACGACCGAGAGACCGGAGATGGATTTCAATATCTCTTCAAACTCGTGGAGGCCCGCAATCGGCCCGGTGCCTGAAGGCAGAGCAGCGCCCGCACTGCTCAGTGCGACGACGCGCGGAACCTGAGCGGTTTTCAAGCCTTCGGCCAGGCTTGCGCTGATTTGGCGTTGCTTTGCTTGAAGGTCGGGGGCATCGTGGGGCGGTGGAATCATGGCGAAAACCGCATCAGCGCCACGAAAAGCCTCGACAAGGAAGGTTGTATCCTCAAGGTCGCCAACACACGCTTGAGCGCCTTTGGCGGTCAGCGGAGAGAGCTTTTCAGCATTGCGCGCGACGGCGCGAACTTTCACATCACTTTGAAGCAACTGCTCGGCAAGGGCTTTGCCGATGTTGCCTGTGGCCCCGGTAATAGTGACAGTATGTGGCATTTCAATTCCTCCTGTTTTTCCTCGTCGCGCCTTCCCAGGCAGCGAGAGGTTTCTATCATGCTATTGACTTCAAGTCTTAAGGGCAAGTCGAGCCGTAAATGTTCGGAATTGGAATGGGATT
>JAKEHD010000043.1 GCA_022615215.1 Blastocatellia bacterium | reverse complement strand
CTGAAATCGAAGCTCGAAGATATGGACGCGCGGATGGCTGAGATGCGCGCCTTTCGACTTCGCTTGGCCGCCTATCTCGAAGAGTGCGAAGAGGCCCTCGCAGACGGACGAAGAGACCGCTGCCCTGTGCTCTTCGAGATAACGCATTCGGCCCGCAGTAAGGACCGTCCGCCCGCACGTCTCGCAACGAAAGGAAAGACTTCTCCAGGAAGAAGAAGATAAAGGTTAAACAAAAGGGTGCATTTACAAAAAAGGAGATAACGATATGCCCGGCTACATTTTCAGGTTCGCAGTTTCAGCGGTAATCCTTATGCTTGCGCTCACAGCAGTTGCCGCAAGGCGTCCCGGTTCAGTCGATTCCCACACCATTGCCATGCGCGATGGCCTGAAAGATTTACAGGATGTGGAGCAACTCAAGGTGCTCTTCAACAAGGACGACGGCACCGTTCGCATTATTCTCCTGCTTTCGCCCACCTGACCCGTGTGCATAGCCGGCACCCGGTGGGTGCAGAAGGAGATACTTGAGAAAAATCCTTCCTCCAAAATACGTGTCTATGCGATATGGTTTTCGATGCTTAATAGCGATGAACGGTCGAGGTGGGATGACAAGCTCATGAAGGATAGCAGAGTTATACATTTATGGGACGAGGCGCGAGTCACGGGCCGTTGGTTTGCAAAGCACATGGACCCACCTGCTCCGAGAGAAGTCGAGTGGGACGCATATTTCCTCTACGGGCCTGATGCGCGATGGGACAAACCCTTGCCCTCGCCACTCATAAGCTGGGGGCGCACCATCATGGGCACTCGAAAGAAGCTTGAAACGGACATTCAACCCTTACTGGAGGGGTCGAATAGGCAGTAGGCAGTAGGCGGTAGGCATCGCTGCTTTCCGCCTTCTGCTTACTGCTTATTCAAGGAGGCAAAAAGGAGTGAATCAGATCGCACCGCAAATTCCTGTTCATCCGCACGCAAGCCGCCGAATGGAGCGTATGCTTGAGAGTCTCTGCGCGCTCAGAGCGATGGCAGAAAAACTGGCTTCTCTCACCCCCGAAGAAGACTCCGTTCGGCGATTCATATTGAATGCATACCCGGAGCTTGGCCGCGCGCCTGAGCGCCGGGAGATCGAATCCGCCTTTCCTCAATACACCGGCGAGCAAATAGACAGGGTATGCCGCAGACTCCATGAACTCGATATCATCTATATCTCGAAAGAGTCAAACGAGAAGGAAGATTTCCTTATATCTATTGCAGGCGCTTATCCGTTCACCGATTTGCGCGATGACCATTCAGTAAAATTTCAATGGCAGGAGGAGCAACGCTCCGTTTATGCGATGTGCGCTATTGATGCGCTCGGAATTCCCTTCATGTTGAACGCCGACGCCGAGATTCGAAGCTCGTGCGGCCGCTGCGAGACCGCGATCAATCTTTCCGTGCGCGATGAAGCGATCACCGCCGCCGAACCGCCCTCCGCAGTGGTTTTCGTCGGGCTGAGTTGCACCGGGCATGCTGCGACCTCGCTCTGCACGGCGCTGTTGTTCTTTTGCTGTGAAGCGCACGCGGAAGCCTGGCGCGGGGCGCACGAAAATCCGGCGGGCGAAACATTGACGCTTGGAGAAAGTCTCGCCCTGGGAAAGGAACTTTTCGGCAATCGCCTGCAACCATCCGATTTTTGGAAGCAGCAACAAAGGACGCGACAATGATTTTGAAACAACGCGCTCTCGCTCTGGCATTAGCCATTATTTTTATTTCGCCTTTGCCTTCGCAGGGCGCTCGCGGGCCGAAGGTTTTCGCCGGTCCCGCGCTCGAACAGCATTCCGGCGTTGACCATCAGGCGCTGGATTTTAAAGCAACAGATTTGCAAGGCAAGCCCTTTGACGCGACGCCGCTGAAAGGCCGGATCGTTTTGCTGGACTTCTGGGCCGTCTGGTGCCCTCCCTGCCTTGCAGCGATGCCTGTGTTGAAAAAGCTGAATCGCGATTTCAAAAGCAAAGGGTTCAGCGTGGTCGGCATCGCCGTCTATTCCGGCACGGCCGAAGATATAGGTGAAATCGTTCGAGAGCACAAAGTGGATTACACAGTGGTCGTCGGAGACGATGACCTTGTTGAGAGGTTCGAAGTGATCGGTTATCCCACATATTTCCTGATCGCTCCCGACGGCCGCATATACAAAAAGTATGTGGGTGAAGTCGAGGAGCTTTATAACGAAATAGCATCCGATATTGCCGCGCTGCAAAAAGAAACCCGGCCCTCGACAAAGCCGAATTAGAAAGGAGTCCAGAATGAGAAAGAAGTTGATTCTCTTGATCGCAACCGTTCTGGTTATGGGAACTCTCATGCCCATCGGAGCCGGAACCGACAGCCTGCCCGCGAAGGGGCAACAGGTCGTCGATTACTTGCTGAAAGACTGGCAGAAGCAGTTCCGCTCTACGAGCATCCCCCTGGCCATGAAAAACCTCGGGATGAAACCGGACGACGGTCTGCGATTGAAGATCGGAGAGTACCTCAGAGAGAACACCGATATAGCCAGGAACCTGAAGTTCTGGGGCGCGAACAACTACATCCTCAGCAACGAAGAGAAGTTGATCGCCAAGTACCTGATAAACACTTATGAGACCGAAAAGCGAATGCCCGGACTACAGGAATCAAGCAAAGCCCTCGAAATGTCATCGGATAAATTGAAAGACCGGCTCGCTTTTATGGCCAGAGCCGGGTTGCTCGAACGATCCGGCGAAGGGGAACTCAGATATAAACTGGCCGAAGGTTACGGCAGGTGGGGCGGCCCGCTCCGCTACAATTTTCACACCGTCGAGATAGAAGGCGAAAAGCCCTTCGATGTGTGGTGAGCGATTGATTTTTTGCTGTTGGTCAACAGCGAAAAGTATCGGGATAAGAAGTTCACGATTGAAGACTCATGCGCGCATTGCCATCGAAGGATTCAGGTAAGAGTCGATGACGCGCTTATAAGCAAACTTCGCCCGGAGACAGTTTGGATTCAGCAGGGGGGCGGGTGAGCGGTTGATAATCTCTTCTGGTCAGAAGAGCATTTGAACGACTGGTTGAGCGATCACCGCGCTTACAAGAGATTGAATCATCAACCGATAGGAAAATTCCTGGAGGCGCTGAAGGCCAGACCGAAGAAATAGAGGGCCGAAATAGAGTCTGTCAAGGAAGTCGAAAGTCCGAAAGTCGAAAGTCTGAAAGTCCCCGGACCTTCGGCCTGAAGACTTCAGACAGAGAGATTGTGTTCAAAGGAAGGAGTGATGAGATGCGAGAGTTAGGATTTGTGATTGTTCCGATGTTGCTTGCCGGAGCGTTACAGTCGTCGATAGCAGGAAACGCATTATGCCAGGACGAGCAATCGAAAAAAGATAGGTTCGTCAGGGCGGTCGAGAGAGTCGTCGCGGCGCTTGACGCGGAGGACTACTCCAAATTCGAAAGCCTGATTGACAAGGGCGTCACATCCATTTCGGCACAAGAACTCTGGCCCGCTGCTCGCGGAATACTGGCCAAGTTCGGCAAGGTCCAGAAGGTCGAGTTTTCAGAATTCGACGGGGATGGCGCATTCGTCAAAGTGCAGTTTGAACGCGCCAAACGCGAAGTATACGTCCGGCTCAACGATCAGGATAAGTTCATAGAACTCACTTATGTGCCGCCGGGTCACAGTTCTTAATAGTAAGCAATCGCCCTGACAAGGCGCTGCTTGAAACGAACCCAAGCGCCAGATGCGTTCGAAGTCTTGTGACAGTATTTCCCGCTGATGATAGTTGCCATTTACTTCGCAGGCGCTTCGATAAGGAGGTCTCATGAAGAGCTATAATTCGTCGAGAAGAGGGCTGGCGCTGGCGCTGCTCGCAATGCTGTTTTCAACCTCAGCCTTGATTGCAGACAATCTGCCGCCTCTGCCATCTGAGTCCATATCGAGCATCACGGCGCGCAACCTCAAAACTCACCTCTCCTTTCTCGCCTCGGATGAACTCGGCGGGCGCTACTCCTTCAGCCAGGGAAACCGCATCGCCGCGCGCTACCTGGCGGCGCAACTCGAATCCTTCGGCTACAGGGGCGCGGCGCGCGATGGCTCCTTCCTTCAGAAAGTGCCTCTCGCGCGTGGAGCGGTAGATGTCTCAAGGAGCGGCCTGTCCCTGACAATGAACGGCACCCGTCAGGAGTTCAGGTATGAAACCGATTATATGCTGGAATCACCGCAGGTGGCGGATATACCCGAAGAGATGAAAGGCGACCTCGTCTTTGTCGGGTATGGCATTTCATCACCTAAGAACAGATATGACGACTACGCGGGACTGGACGTGCGCGGCCGTGTAGTGATCACGGTGAAAGGAACGCCCGACTCGCTCAAGGGTGTATCGATAAATGAGGCCGAGAGGGGGAACGCGGCTGCGCGGGCTGCTGGCGCGCAGGGGCTTATCGTTATATCCGAAGGACTGCTCTCCTCCTACGAAACCTTCAGTGCCGGCTACGCACAGAATCAATACTTTCGGATCGCACAATCTCCGCTTGCTACGCCCGGCTTTCAAAAGGAAGACTTTTTTCCTCAAATCGTTCAAGCCGGACCATCGCTCGTTAAAGCGATTGCCGGCCTGCTGGGTGAGGAAGAATCCGCTCTTATCTCTCCAAATGGCAGGCCGCTTCCGCCGAGAGCGATCCCTGTCACCATTGAGATCAAGACGCGCTTTCAGGCCGAAGACCTGCCTCCGACCTACAACGTGGCAGGCTTGCTTGAGGGCGCAGACCCGCGCCTGAAAGATGAATACATAGTCCTCGGCGCGCACTACGATCACCTGGAGAAGGGTTCTGACGGCAGTGTCTACAACGGCGCAGACGACAATGCCTCGGGCACCGCTGCAGTACTGGAGATGGCCAGGGCTTTTACGGTAGGGCCGCGCCCGAAACGATCCGTCATGGTCATCTTTTACACAGCAGAAGAGATCGGACTACGAGGCTCGAAGTTTTTTACCGACTACGAGCCGCTGTTGCCGCTCGAAAACGCGGTCGCCAATTTCAATCTGGATATGGTCGGACGCAGCGGCGCGGACCCGGCTGATAAAGATTTGACCGGAAAGGATGCAGTGTTCCTGCTTGGGGCTGCCAGACGCTCGACCGAACTCTACAACATAAGCGAGGAGACCAATGCTGAAACGGTTCGCCTGCGCCTCGATCACTCTTATAAGGGACAGCGAGGTTTGATGTTCTTCAGGTCAGACCATTACAACTTCGACCGGCATGGCGTTCCCGTCATCTGGTATCACACCGGCGGGCCGCCCGAGTATCACAAACCTGCGGACGACATCGATAAGATTGATTTTGAGAAGATGGAGCGCATCGCCAGACTGGCTTTCGCCACCGGTTGGCGCGTTGCGAATCTGGATCATCGATTGGTCATCGACAAAAGCCCCGCTTCTGCTCGCACTCTTTGACACTTGATCGGTCATGGCTGCCAGGGATCGTCCTTGGGTTTCGAGGGGACCAGTCTCGCCGGCCGCTCGGCCGAGTTGTAGAGGTCGCACATCACCCCGCTGATCAACCCTCGCGCTGCGGCCACAGCCGTTTTACCTCGGCATTGCCTTCGTCGCAATCGGGTTCATTCTATCGGTGGGCGGGGGTGCTCAAGAGATTCTCGGTACGGGTGGAGTGCAATTAAAGGCGGAACTCAAAATCAGGTCGCTGCTTGACGAAGATCATCCCAATATGATTGCCGCTCTCCTCTTGCCCTCAAAACTCTCATGCGCCAATGGCCTGCTCGATTCGACTATCGGTGACAAAATCAAGAAATTCCTCAGCGATAGGAGACAGGGTGAGATTCCGGTTGACGACTGTATAGAATTGGCGACGCATACTCTCCACATCCTCTATTCTCACTCTCTTTAGCGAACCGCTCGCTATCTCTGATCTCACCGCCAAATTCGAAATGACCGATACACCGAGACCCGCCTTTACGGCCTCTTTTATCGCGTTGCTCGAACTCAGGTAACCGACCACGTTGAAATCATCGATTGAGCAGCCTGTCTTCTTTTCAAACATCGATCTCGTCCCGGAGCCTGCCCCGCGCGCAAGAAACGGTATCTTTGAAAGCCGCTCAAGGCTGATCGTTTCGACGGCTCTCCACCGGTCGTCATTTGGAGCTATCACCGTCAACTCATCGCTGGCAAACAAACCGTACTTCATGCCTACAGACTCCCGCCGGAATCCAGAGAATCCTAATTCCGCCTTTCCGTTTAGTATCTCTTCACAAACTATCCCGGAGTCGGAGATTCGCATCTCTATTCGCACGGCAGGGAACTTCTTATGAAAGGAGGCGATTAACGACGGCAAAAGGTACTCTCCAGGAATCGTGCTTGCCGAGATCATCAAAGAACCCTCTACCCGATTGAGAAATCTCTGTAGCTCCTGTATGGCAGCCCTTTTCTGTTCGAGTATTACGCGGCCATGTTTATAGAGGAGATGACCCGCCTGAGTCGGCACGATTTGGCGAGGCAAGCGGTCGAACAATTTTGCATCGATGTAACTTTCCAGGTTCTTTATATGGCCGCTGACGGTTGGTTGTGACAGGAGCAGCCGGGAAGCCGCCCTTGAGAAGTTACCCTCCTCATACACGCAGCAAAACACTTCTATAAGCTCCAGGTCCAATCTCATACGTCCTCCGTTGTAGCTTCGCAGGCAAATTGTTTGCGGCACACAGTCCACAAAGGTCGCCTCCATCAGGAATGATGACGAAAGAACTTTACCAAATCAAAGTCATTGCGGGAGCAGATAATAAATATATTCATACCTATGCGTCTGCCCCGGTCTCACACATCGACGTGCTCCCAAGAAGGAGAGACTTGCTAGTCTTCATTCCTCGATCGAGCCAGGAGCCCTCTACGGAGTTGCGTTTGCCAGCAATCCCGAGAGCCGCCCGACAAAATCTCCACAACTCGAAGCCCCTATCGAGACCGCCGGTATATGCCCGTGCGTCAGCCCGTCGAAGTGCTCGACGACGACTATCGATCTCACGGTTGCGCGCACCAATCTTGGCTTTAGAGGTCCGTCGAGCACCTGGAAGCTCGGCGATACGTTCGGCTGATTTGCGACTGTCGAAGTATCGAAGACGCGCATGTACGCCGAATCTATACCGGCTGCAAAAGCGCTGCCACTCGATGCCGCGCATGGCAAGGCGGCCGAAGAGAGTTCCAAAGACTGGCTCGCGCCTCCCCGAAGCACTACGGGCGATACCTGCTGCTGAAATATGTTGTAATTCAGCTCGATTGAAAATTTCGCTCTTCCGCTGCCATCAACGATAAAGCCGTTCGGGTCAAGTCCGTTGCCCGCTGTGAATCCCGCGTCGTCCGCCGCTGCGGGCGTAAAATCGTATACGGTTGCAGTGGTCCCGGTCGCCTGATCGACAGCGACGAAGTTGGGGGGTGAGCCTGGCACAAAAGGCGGCTGTGAGGTGTCAAACACAAGCCATACGCCATAGACCGCATTGGGCGTCAGCCCTGAAAGGGAGAACTTGAGAGTTGTGCGGTCGGGCTTTGCCATGATACGCACATCTCCCGTTTGTCCTGTAAGCCCGAACGCTCCGCTGCCAGGCCCTGCCGGGTCGAGCGACAGCTTTCTATTGTCGGCCTGTCCTTCTGTAAACGGAATCACGACCAGCATGGCCAGCAGGAATAAAACCATGATGGACATGAGGTTGAAAGATTTCTTTTTCATAACGATCTCCTTTTGGGTGAATGAATCTCTTGCGCCGGGCGCGGCATTTCAATGGCAAGAAGCCTCACCGATTGAGTTGACCTCCGTCAGGCATTCTTCCACTTTTCAAAGATTCGCTTTATCCGCCCTTCTGCCGCTGCCGCGCTATCTTCAGGGCTTGATTCCCCCTTAGCGACCGCAGCAAACATTCCGGGAATCACAAAACTGTTGAAGACTTCATCGATTGCGGCATTTGCAAATCCCGGATAGCCGACATGGGCCGTCCATACGGCGGCGTCTGACATAAGCGCATATTTGTGTTTTGGGATGGCGCTCGGATCATCCTCAACCATGAGCTTGAGCTTAGGTAGAGCCTTCGGAAAACACGGGAGGTTGCAAAAGCCGCTCGCTTCGAAGGCTGTTCCGAGATTCATAACAAGATTCGCAAGGAATTGTTTTGCTCCCTCCTTGTTCCTTGCAAACTCCCATATCACGTAGCAGCTAGTAATATGAGCGACCGACAGCCATTGCTCCCCCCTCAATGCCGGGTTGACCCTGATGTGTTGAGAGAGTTCGCTGTTCTCTTGCTCTGCGAGCCGGGATGTAGAGAGCGCATTCATGATACAGGAGACCTTGCCTTCGATGAGCGCCCGGTCATTTGAAGCGGAATTCCAGTTGAATAACTCCGGCGCGCCTGACTCCTGGTAGAGCGCCTTTACATACTTCAGGGCCTCGATGGTCGCTTTGGAATTGATCGCCACATTGCCGCGCGCGTCCTGTACCGACCCGCCGAAGGCCAGCAGCAACCCGTGCAGCGCGACATTGCTGTCCGGTTCCGGCGCGAGGCCTATACCGGAGGGAACGCCCAGCTTTTCGCGAAGCTGACGAGCGCCCATACGCAGGCTGTCGTAGTTGGTCGGCCCGAACGACATGCCTATTTGCTGCCAGTAATCCCTACGGTAGTTGAAGGTCGTTGGAATGTAGGAATCGGCGAAAGCATAGAACTTTTTCGTTTTGGGATTATAGCTCGACACATAACCAAAACGGTTTACCTGCCCCTGCTTCCCTGCAACCTCCTGATGTATCTCCGCGTGATCTATAACATGCTTCTCGTAGCGCGCCGGAGGGGACGGAAACATCACGAGATCGTGACCTTCGCGGGCCATTACTTCGGCAGCGGCGCGGGTATTTATCTCTTCGAGAGGGACGTGATCGATTATGACTTTGGTACTGTTTTTATCTCCCCACTCTCTGGCCAGCACCTCATCGAACCATTTATCATAGCCCGGCGCGAAATGTTTCCATTGAAGTATCGAGAGCGTCTTCTGTTGCGCTTTCGCTCGCTCAGGAAAGAGGAAGAACGGCCCGCCGAGAGAGAGGGGCACCCCAAGAGCAGTTCGTTTAAGAAACTGGCGGCGCGAAACTGCTTGAGGGAAAAAGATAGAGTAATACCCTTCGTCTTTCTTTTGTTTTTCCTTAGTCATAACAAAAAGGCTTCGTCTCAGATAAGGATGAAATATGAAAGGCGGAATGAACGAGTCGTCACCCTCCGCCTTCATGGCTTCTGAAAAAACAACCCCGGCAGGGCAACCGGCCGGGGTCGTAACACTGAAGAATCATCGTCCACCAGACAATTACTTTTTGCAGAACTGAGTTCTACAAGTGCGCCAGTCTCCGGTTGTCTTAAGCGCATCGAAGTTATCTTCAATTTCAGGCGACTGTTCAGAGCCATCGGCATTCTTCACGGTTATCAGAAACACTAGAGAGTCATTCGGTATAGCCCCCAACCTGGGGTCAGGAATGACCGGTCATATAACCCACCGGGGGCCGTCTTCCCCTGCCGGTGGACCTCCTTCTGCATTGAATCGAAACTCGACCAGACCTAGAGAACGCAGATTTTCGATATCGTGAAGCGTATTGAGTATCGGCGTTCCGTCCAGGTCCGTGCCGTTTCTGTCTGCAATCTCTTGCAGTATCGCCTTGGCTGCGGGGTTTGTGTTAGTGGTCCACGCATTAAATCCGTCCTTCGTATAGACGACCATTGTGACTATCCAGAGTCCGAGCAGGTTCTGGCAGAAATAGGCGTCCCTCGTCTCAAACACATTGTCCTGCCTGCGATTGGGCGGGGCAGGGCTGAGGAGAACATCTCCCGGACTGCCGTCGGGGTTTCTCGGCGTCTTTGGGAAAAGGAATGCTTTGAAATCTTCGGCCATCATCCTCGCCCGGACGCCGGCTGCATCATCTGTGAAGGTTGCCGGGACCATATCACCCATGACGCTGTAGTAGATCAGGTTCCCATCCTTATCCCAGCCGCCCGTCGTCTCCAGAATCCGTATGCCTCTCCGGCTAGGATCAGTGTTGGAAGGGTCCACTATAAAGTGACTCGGATTGCGATCCGCCAGAAAGAATGGCTCGTCTGGAAAGCGGGGACGATTCGGGATCTTGGTCGGGTCAACCCCGTTCTTGAGTAAGAAGTCATTGCTGAAATCGAATGGAGGAGCGAAACTCAGGTTGTCGAACGCTCGCACCTGGCCAAGAGGCAAACTGATAGGCAATAAACCGGAGGTTACCAGAACCAGCATTGCCAGTGCGATTACGCCAACCTTGAGGTTCAGCCTCAAATTCTTTGGGTTGGTCTTCATCTTATGTCTTCTCCTTCTGGATTGAATCCACTCGTTGAAAGCCGAGTGTTGGCTCTCAGCTTGAGGAAAAAGATAGAGTAATACCCGATAGAGTAATGCCCTTCGTCTTCCTCTTGAGAACTCCGCTCAGACCTTAGACTTTGCCCGATTCTGCCCTGGCTGCATCACCCAGGAGACCGATTCGTAAATCCAGGTCGCACTGACCTGCGCCGGGCAGGCTGCCCACAGCATGAACGGCTCATTGCCATAGCGAACGTTACCAATGTGCTGGGAGCTATCCTCGTCCAGCTCGGGATCGAGATTGGTAAATCCCAGCTTCTGGCGCAGCAACTCGACATCTTCAGGCTTTCCGGTCAGATAGGTCCAGCCCGGCCCGACGCCATACATTTTCATGTAATGCCTGAGAACCTCGGTCGTGTCCGTTTCCGGCTTGAGAGTCATCGAGTACATAAAGACATCCCGCCCTACACGGTCCCCAAGTAGTTTCTGGACTTTGACCAGATTTGCCGTAACGCCCGGGCATATCCCTTCACATTCCGCATACATCACGTTGATCATAACGACCTTTCCCTTGATCAGATCATCATAGAACCTGACCTCCTTGTCTTCGTGAGTGCGAAGAGCGACATTGGGAAAGAACCGCTTCCTGATCTTCTCGCGCGCCGCAAGCGATGCTTTATCATTGATATTGTCAGGCGCGCTCGGTGAGTGAAATGCATTTGCCAGAATCCCGCCGGCAAAGGGAGCGATAAGGGGAAGCGCGAGCAGTTTTCTTCTTGTTTGATTCACCATATCTTGACTCCTTTGATCTGTGCCTGGCTGCGGGCCTATGGCACTATGTTGTTGTCTTCACCCTCCTCGACCACTTCCCACAAAAGCATCATCGCGTGGTCTTCGTGGACCGTGTTGTGACAATGCAGCGGGTAGGTTCCTGTGAAATCGCGGAAGCGGAAGAACAGATTGACCACCTCGTTCTCTGTCAGACGGGTCACGTCTTTTCGCCCTCTTTCTACGGGGTCGACCGGAAGTCGCTGGCGGGAGAGAATCTGGTGCTCTTCGAGGTGAATGTGAATCGGATGCTGCCAGTCGCCCGACAGGTTCTGCAAAACCCAGTGCTCGACGCTGTTCTTCTTGATGCGGACGCGGTTGTCTTCACAACTCACGAACTGGCCGTTGATGGACCATTGTCCGTTCAATCGGTCGAACTTGAAGGTGCGAACGATCCTCGGCTGTGCGGTCGTGTCCGGCAGAGCGTAGAAACTAGGCATCGTATCGGGGTCGACACTGCGATCATGAACCGGGCGACTGCTTACATCGAAGCGCATGAGCAGGTTGCCCTGTCCCGCAGGCAGAATCGTGCCCGTAGGTCCGCGACCGTCGACTTGGAGCACGCGATTCTCAAGGTAAACCGACTTACCGCGAAACTCCCTGAAGTCTATGATCACATCCACGCGCTCGGCCACACCGATTCTCACATTTTCGACCTGCACCGGCTTGGGCAAAAGGTTGCCGTCGTTGGCAATCACCCAGAACGGGTTGTGTTTGTTAAGATCATCAAGATCCGTGAGGAAGAAATCGAAGAACCGTGAAGGACCGACATCCAACAGGCGGAAGCGATACCTGCGCGGCTCCACTTCGAAGAAGGGCTGCACTACGCCGTTGACCGTGAACGTATCGCCTATGATGCCGTCCAGATTGAAGAGGTCGAAGAACAAAATTCCATCTTCATCAAAAACCTTGTCGGCAAAGACGAGAGGGATGTCATACTCGGGGAAGTTCGGCAAATGGAACCCCTTGTTCTCTTTCCCGGTGTCGAATTCATTGAACAACAGGTAGAATCCGACGAGCCCCTTGTAGGTGCTTTGCGCCGTAAAATCCACCCGATGATCGTGATACCACAACGTACTCATCGCTTCATTGATATCGCCATGCCCCGGATGCGTAGAGAGGATGCCGGCAAGCACGTTGGGATAATGCTGGTCATACCATTGTCCCCTTTCGAAGAACATGCATGGACCGCCATCACTTTCCGAAGGGGTGTGACCGTTGTGGAGATGCGTTGTTACCGAAGGAAGACCGAACCCGCCGTTTTGTCCTAAGGGCGGCAGGTCGTTGAAGTTCCGAACAAGGACGGGTTCTCCGTACTCGGCGACGTAAGTTGGGCCGGGCACAACCCCGTCAAATCCCCAAAGGGTCTGAATCGGAAGGTCGGGAGAGACACTGACCTGGGTCGCTCTTTGATGAACTTCATAAAACACTTTGGGGCGGAATATGTTGAAAGCCTGATGGGGAATAGTTCGTCCTTCCCCGGCGGCTGTGTTGGGATTGACTCGTGGCCGGGGTCTTAGCCGACCCGGCGGCACCTTCTTTTTGATTGGCATTATAGGAAGAGGCTCGATAAATGGCCTCACTGGCGGACTGGCGGGCTGACCTCGGTGCATGAAGGATTCGGCATGGACGCTAAGCCCTGACTTAGCGACAAGATACCCAGCACCGGTCAGTAGCCCCATGTTGAGGAAGTCGCGACGCCCAAGCTGCGCAGCGATAAGCTCTCGCCTGTTCTTCTGCGCATTAACCAACTGCTTGTAGCGCGCCCTGGAAATCTTTTCACCTGAAACAGTAAAGTACATTTCATCCTCCAGGATTCTTGGCGTTTTGAAACCGCACTCGACACATACCACAGTCGGGAATGGGACAAACAACCTTCAGAGAAGATTTTTGCCTTCACTCCGACTACTTAGACATACTTTTATAAGCTACTTAGCACCGTGCGCAGCAAATCCTCGACGGGTTCGGAACCTGTGGCTGGAGATCTAAAGCTTTGCTCCATCTCCGTTTAGCCTGATATTACGTGACGTTACAACCTGCTGCGTATTTACTGCGTACTGTACTTGGACACACTACTACTCAACTAAAGAAAACCCGTAGTGAGGATTAAGCATCTATAGGCGACACCTATAACAACGAGTGCCATCAATAGAGATGCTTCAATCCAAAAAATCTTTCATGGTATCAAAAATATTTTTTCATCCGGGTGGGTAGAATGTGCCTGTAGATCAGCTTGCCGCGCAACAGAGTGCTGAAACCCTGGCCTGACCGGTCTTATCAAGTTCAGTTCTTTGTCATTCTCATATTGCACCAGGCGGGGATATCGGCAGCCGCGCCTTTATCGAGCGCCCGCGCCTTTAGTATCTGGCCGACCTCAAGTGGCCGCATCGCCTTAATGAAGGCGATGACCAGATCGCCGCACCCCATCTCTTCGAGATCGATGATGAAATCGGGATTGATCTGTTCTTTTGACATCAGGATCAAGCACACAAACGGGCCTCAAGGATCGCAAGGCTATGGACTGAGCGAAAGTCCCGGAAGATTTCATCTCCGGGTCTTCGCTCATCTGGAGTCAACTCGGTTTCTGACTTCCACGTAGGTCAGCTTCCGCACCCAATTCCCATTCGCGCCTTCTTTCGCAACCTGTCCGTCGATTTCAACATAAGCCTTGGGGATTGCATTGATCGGCGGGCCTTCCTGCCTGGGTGCAAGGATGATGTCTCGCCCTGTGGACCAGGTGATGCGGCGCTCTTCCAGGTTGCCGAAGTAGTAGTCGACCTGCTTGACATCCTTGCCGAAGTAACCCGCAGGGGTCGTGCGCTGGACGAGCGCGGTATTCGCCTCATTCAATTCGATCTCCTCCGCGAACAGGTCCGCCACAGCCACGTCTTGAGGTATCCATCCCAGGCCCGATACGTAAAACTCAGTCCAGCAATGATAGCTTTGATCGACATCCTTTCCGTCCAATTCCTTCTTGAAGAACGAGCCATAAACTATGCGCGAAGGAATTCCAGCCGCCCTTGCGATTGAAATCCACAAGGATTGAAAATCCGTGCAGTTGCCGGTCCTCGTGGTCAGACAGTATTCGGCGCTGCCGACCGGCGATGCCTTCTTATTGGCAGGGTCGACGACCCAGTATTCCGCATAGTTGAGGACGTAATCGTAGATTTTACGAGCAGCCATGAGAGGATTTTTCTCATCGCCGACGATCTGTTTTGCGAGGTCGCGTATGCGGTCATCGATGATGATGTAGGTATTCGACTCAAGGTAGCGGGCCAGATCCTTCCGCTCGGATTGTGAAAGGGGTTTTGCATTTGCCGGATTCAAACGGTTGCGGACTTCCTCTCGCGTGACCCTGAAGGTAGTGACGATGGTGAATTCCCTTGCCGTCGGCGCGACAGCCTCCACATAAAGGAATTTGGACCCTTCTGTTTTATCGCGTTCGATACGATACGCAAAAGGCGATACAACTCTAAAACCCGTGACCCGTTGTTGCGGAGCATCCTGCGGAACAGTCATCCATACGCGCAACTTTTTTGCCCCCTCCGGCACCATGACCTTCAACTCATGCCGGGCGTCGAAGCTCGCGGATTTCTGCATGCCGTCTTGAGCATTGGAAAAATCGAAGCAAAGAACGAGAACCAGAAAAAGATAAACCATTCGTTTCACGTCAACCTCCATAGATATAAGGAAATCTTCCTTGTCTGACTGTCGATTTTCGAGCAGGCAATCCAATCAAGAAAGCAGCCTGCCATTCTGCCGCCTTCTCAGTCCACCTCCTGTAAAAGAAATCCGCATTGCCGTCTATCGGTGAAATCATTTTTATCCGATCCCTCACCCGGCTACTTCAAGATAACTGTTCGAGATTGGATGCTGAATCAACCTCGCCAATTGTAATGAGAGCGCCGCTTGCAACTCAAATAGGTAATTCCGATGCTCGACGATGATCTGTATCAAGTTTCTTGCCCGTGTAGCAGAACGGCGGGACCGTCACTTAACAAAAGGGCCTGCGATGGATGAAAGCTTGGGTAAAGCGCGGGGTATATCGAATGAAGATCGAGCGACGGATTGCGAGAAGGTATCTCAAACTATTTCTTCTTCGTGCAATATTTCTTTTCAGTTTGCGAAGGCACTTCCGGTTCTGTTTTCGTATGCTTCTCAAAAGCTTTCAGGAAAGCGTCTTCGTCTCCAACGAGTTGAAGCATCTTTTGGGTAGTTTCTAACAAATTTCGACACTTGTGACATTGCTCGATATGCTTTTCTATCTTGATGTTCAAAGACGCATCCGATAGCCCCTCCATATAATTAGTCAATTCCCGAACGATCTTCTTGCAGCTTATACCCCCAGGTCGGCGTCTTCGGCGCATTCTTAATATCCGATCCTTGTGAATCAGTTTGTATTGGGTCAACCACTGCCACCCACTAACGTAAATTGTTTCTTTAGAGAATTTATTCCAAGCTTGCTCGTGGAATCACCCTCTTTTCGCGCGAAAATTCAGTGACTTTCTCGAATTCGTGAGCATTGGTAATACATAAGACTACGATCCGATGTGAAAACCTATCGGCTTTAGAGATTATAGTGACTGATTCAGACCGCACAGGTTTTGGACATCGGCAATGGTTTTGAGTACAAACAGGATTGCTCGATCACACTATGGCATGGACTCTAAACATCAGTTGTGTGCTGATTTTTCGTAAAACACTTCAACTGTGGAGGGATCCACTCTGGTTCATACTCATGTAAATCACTCCTGGAATCCTCGCCAATCCGTAAGATTGGAAGTGAATGGCGGAAGGAAGACCCTTTCGTCAGCCACGATATAAAGAAGCTTACGCGTAGTATCCAAAAGGATTTTGCACCGTCGGCAATATTTCAGGTGGTTTTCGATCTTATTCCGGAGAGTTGGATCCAACTGCGAATCGATGTATTTAGATAGCTCTCTTATAGCAGTTTTGCATCTCACAACTCTATGAAGCATCATCGCCGGCATATCGGCCATCATTACAAGCGGTATCCAGGGAGAAACCGGATCGCGGAAAAGCGGGGTCAGAAGCTCGCGCATTTGTAGCCTCGCCCGGTGAAGCCTTAGACTGACATTCGCTTCGGGAATATCGAGGATCCTGGCTGCTTCCGATATGGTGAAGTGCTGAATGTCGCGCAAGACAAAGACCTCGCGGCAGATCGGGCTCAGTGACTCAAGGGCGGAATGCACTGCATCCCAGAACTCTTTCTTTTCTAGCGCATCCGATGGAATATCTCGCCAGTCGGCATAGTCACGCGGAACGAATTCCTTGCTATCTTGCGCTGAAGCCTCCATATCCTGAACTTCCGGGTGCCGCTTTCTGATACGCTGCCGAGCCTCATTGATTGCAATGCTCGTAAGCCATGCTCGGAAGCGTTCAGTGTCTTTAAGCTGGTCGAAGTTTTTCAATGCCTTCAACATGGTTTCCTGTACGACTTCTGCTGCTTCATCCGCATCGCGCAATAAAGAGTATGCGGTCAGCAATAAGCTCTTGTAATGCGGTTCGGCGAGATGCCAAAACGACTCTTTGTCGCCGGCTTTAATACGCTGAATCAAGTCACCTGTTGCTTTCGGAGTCATATAGACATCCTCCTCTTTCAAGATTGAATTCCTGACAGGTTACCAGTGATGTACATGCTGACATTTTTGGTATCAACGATAGTAGAAGGATGTTCGCATCCTTTCCCAGGTGTGCCAACATGAGAGCTTCCCCCAATTATAAGGCGGCGTTAGAATACGTTACATTGATGCCTTCAGTCAATAAAAAGAGAGGGGGTTGCGGTTGACGTTTCATGTTTCCGGCTCGCATAAGCCATTCATTAGTGGTGATGCTGATCTTGTAGGAAGCTTTTGCGTTTTGAGTTGCAAAGAAACAAGATTGCTGGCGCTTGAAGCCCGTTTCGGCAACCGGCTGGCTTGTGCCCCGATCGGTCTTTCCTGGAAAACGGGGTTCGATGACCTTGGCCCTTTCCGCCTCCGGTATCCTGAGAGTGGGGTACGGATATGTTCTTAGAGATCAAGTCTTTTTACAATGGCCGCATCAGAAGAATGAGAGATCGGCTCATCGTCTTCACCCGGTATCCCGAATCCGGCAGAACGAAGACAAGGCTGATTCCCGCGCTTGGGCCGGGTGGAGCAGCTCGCCTTCATCGCGAGATGGCGGAACATACTTTCGCCGTAGTAAAGCAGTTCGGAAAGCGACATCGAGTATCCGTAGTGGCTTATTACACGGGCGGAAGCAAGGAGATGATGAAGCAATGGCTCGGCTCTGCGGTTACACTCAGACAACAGGGTGACGGCGACCTGGGAGCACGTATATCTCGCGCATTCCGCGAAGCATTGCGATCCGGGATGAACAGGGTGATCATCATTGGGACTGATAGCCCACGCCTCAGCGTTCAAATTCTTCAAAAAGCACTTGATGCTCTCACGAGTAACGATGTAGTGATCGGTCCCGCAAAAGATGGGGGATACTACCTGATCGGTCTTCGACGTGAAATTCCAGAGTTATTTAAGGACATTCCCTGGGGCACATCCCATGTGCTGGAAATAACCCTGGAGATAGCACATCGAATAGGAATCTGTCCTGTTCTTCTTGAAACATTAGAGGACGTAGACCGCCCGGAAGACTTGTATCTGTTGGAACAGACCTGATGGCTTAGAGCCACAGGAGGCTTGCCACTTTTTCTTGACATAGACCTGCACAATCAACTTTGAAAGCCATTTTGCATGGAATAATCTTCTCACGCACCGAATTTCTTATACTGGAGTCAAACTTCTTTGCCGCTGAATAGGATTTGACTGCCCTTGATGAAGGCCCGTCAGTGGGTCTTTATCGTGTGATTTGTTTTGAGATTATCTCTTTGGATTCTTCAAGGTTCAGCTTGCGGCGCTTTACCTTGATGCGATGATAGTAGGTTGAACCATTATGCTCTCGCCCTGTAAACAGGTAGCGCAGTCGGTGCTTGCTTCGGTCGATAGGCCGATCTCGTTCAGCATGCGAATCATATTGAGTGCGCGACTGATGCTCTGCAAAAATATGTATAAGTTTCGGCGGAGTTGGCGTCGCCTGTCCTCGCGCAAAGCACAGTCCGCCCCTAACCTGATCTTGCTTACCCCGGAGATACGTACACGTGCCCAACAGCGTTCGATACAAAAGAAAAAGTGAGCGTGTCAGACCGCAAGGTTCAAATTCGGGTTTTAATAAGAGAACTGAAATATGTTGACACCCAGACGGAGCTATGAGGAAGAATTGCTCGACATGGGCGTCGGCACGGACCAGGATGTGGCAGAGAACCTGCTCGACCTGCGCCGCACCAACCGATACCTGGGAGGAACCAGGACCGTGCTGAAAGCATTAGAGGCAAGCCATTACGGGGTCACTCAAGACGGTCTATCACTGCTAGACGTGGGAACAGGGTCGGCCGATATACCCATGTCCGTCGTTCGTTGGTGCAGGACGCGAGGCATCGAACCCTCGATCACGGCGCTTGATGTGAGCGAGAGAAATTTGAGAGTCGCCCGCGCAAATTTTTCCATCGGCCCAGAGGTATCCTTGCTGCGGGCGGATGCCTTAGACCTTCCTTTTCCGGCAAATAGCTTTGATTACGTTACGGCCTCGCAGTTTCTGCACCACTTCCGGGATGAAGATGTCATCCGTTTGATGAGAGGATTTGCCGAAGTGGCCAGGCGTGCGATCATAATCCATGATCTTGTGAGAAACCTCGTGCCTTACTACCTGTTTCGGGCGGCAGGAGCAGTGTTTCTAAAGAGCTTTATGACCCGGAATGACGGAGCGATTTCAGTGCTCAGAGGGTTTACGGTCGAAGAGCTTGGCGACCTGGCCGACCGTGCGGGACTTGATCGTGTCAAAGTCAGCCGCACTTTTCCTTACCGGCTGTCATTGATTGCGGATGTCAACGGCTCTTAGCCCGCAGGCGCTCTCCCCTCGGTTCGTTACCTGTTGTAGGGAGAGCCTGATCGGCTCTTCGCGGCTCTTAATCATAATCGGGTTTCTGATAGCTTGCCGACTCAGTGTTGACGGGGGAATCGAATCTGCTTTCGCCGGCCTTGAATCCTATTCGTCTCAATCGACTTGTAGCCGGTTCAGGCAAGTACCATCTTGAAAGAGTCTCAGGCTTTACACCGAGCACATACAAAGAGACCAGAATAGTATTCAGGAGTTGTTGTCGAAAGAGGCCGCGTTTCAAGAATCGGCGAGCGGAAGTCGTCACAGGCAGTTTGATCAAGGCTACTCGACCTCTCCCGTGCATTCGCCGTAAGAAGTCAATATCCTCCATGATTGGTATCTCTTTGAATCCGCCAAGCTGTTCAAAAACTGACCGCCTTACGAATATCCCCTGGTCGCCGTAGTGGAAATATCTGAATTTAAAACGGGTGAAGAAGGTATAAAACCTCAGCAGGAATTTGTCGCTGTCAAATTTTAATGTGAACGTACCGCCGACGTTTTCCGGGTCTTTTAGCGCCTGATTCAAATTGCTGAGAGCATCGGGATGAAGTATGGAATCCGCATGCAGGAAGAGCAGTATTTCGCCGCTTGCCAGGCGCGCGCCCGCGTTCATCTGGACGGCCCGGCCACGCTCACTGGAAATCACTGAAGCGTGTGGCCGTGCTATCTCCGCAGTCCGGTCGGTACTGCCGCCGTCGACCACTATGATCTCAAAATCGCCCTGTTGTTTTTTGATGCTGAGTAGAGTTGTAAGAATGTTTCGTTCTTCGTTCAAGGCGGGAATGATGACAGACACTTTCATAGGTGTCACCTGCGCAGGCTGCGCAACCAGGCGTAAATGCGAGCTTTTGATTTCGTTAAGAATCATTTTTTGACCACAGATCACACAGATTTCACGGATAGACGGAAGAAAGAAATCTTTTGTAGAAGGCCCTGCCTTCCACTGTGTTATCCGTGCAATACGGTGGTTGATTTTCTTCGTCCTCTTTGACCCTCGTAAACCAGCCATCAATTTTTTACGACCGCTCCGCCGCAACTCGACCCCGCACCCGCCGTGCAGCCGAAGCAATGTGAGGCCGTCTGTATCCGCCTGAGGGCGAACTTTGCCGGGTCGAAATCGACTATCGTTTGCGGCAGTTCAGGATCGACTCCGAGTTCGATCATCTGATTGAAGTCGCAGTCATAAAGTCGGCCCAGCCAATCCACACTCACGAGGTTGCGGCACATCAATCCAGCGACCGCTTGCGGGTTGAATGCCTCGATCAGCTTTCTAATATACCGCTCTTCATTGCCTGATCGGCGCAGATAATCGAGGAATCGCTTTATGGGCATGTTCGTGATCGTGTAGAGATGATTGAACGAGATACCGTAGCGGGCCATCATCTCGCGTTTGAAATCCGCTTCGATCGAGGCTTGCGGCGGAGGCAGATATGCTCCGACAGGGTTGTAAACCAGATTGAGGATGAGATTGCTGCCATCGATCCCATACCCTGTTTCGTTCAAGCGGCGTAGCGCTTCCACTGATTTCTCAAAAACGCCGTGCCCGCGTTGCGCGTCGGTCTGCTGTTCGAGAAAGTAAGGCAGCGATGAGATTACCTCGACTTCGCACTCACGGAAAAACTCAGGCAGATCGTCCTGGCCCGGCTCAAATATTACAGTGAGATTGTGCCGCACACAGACGTGTGCTCCCAAAGCATGCGCTTGGGAGACGAGATACCTGAAAGAAGGATTGAGTTCAGGCGCGCCCCCTGTGATGTCGAGCGTAGGGATGCGAAACCTGTGCAGGGCCGCGAGCACCTGTTCGGCAGTCTCTCTCGTCATTATCTCCGTTCGCTTGGGGCTTGCATCGACGTGACAATGCTTGCACGCTTGATTGCAAAGCTTGCCCACGTTCACCTGTAGAATTTCAACCGTTTCGGCGCGAAGCTCCAGGCCGTGCGCGGCCAGCTTCTCTTCAAAATCATTAGTCGCGCTCATCGGTACAGTCGAGCGATCCATAACAGGTAGCGGTTTTGACATTACATCGACACCTTATGCACCGAGTTGTGGGCCTGAAGACCGTGGATGAGCGCCGCCCCACCTCTTATGGCCGATGCCATGTGAATGGCCTCTGTCATCTGTTCCATGTTCGACCCGCTTTCCAGACATGCCTGCGCATAAGCGTCTATGCAATACGGGCATTGGAGAGCGTGCGCGACCGCAAGGCCGATCAGCGCCTTCTCACGCCGTGAAAGCGCGCCATCCTCCTGGCAAGCCTGATACCAGGCCATGAATTTCTCGAACAGGTCCGGCCGGTACTTGGCTATTTCGGAAAAGCGACCGAGGTCTTCTTCATCGTAGTAGGCCATTGTGTATTATCCTTTCTACATTGAATCCGCGGGGGCGTTGGAACCAAACCCATAAGCGATGGTTTACGACCGTCCATTGCCAAAAGTAATTCAACGAGCAAGGTGGCCAGCGTCTCCAGGCCAGTCTCGCCTTAGTAAATCCACATCGTCAGTTGATTCCCACGACGGCCGCTCCTCGCCAAATGGCAGTTCCAAAACCTCGCCCAAAGTCAGTTCAACCGGGTCGCGATAGGCCGGCACACCTATTGTGACTGTTTGCTGAGGCACGTTCAACTTTAGCGTTCCATGCATAAGATCCCAAATAGTCAGCCCGCTCGAAAAGTTTGAGTCTGTTTCGGCGCGCACTACCGAGTGATGAATGCCATGCATACGCGGCGTGACGATGAACCGGACCAGCCGCGCCTCTACCTCGACCGGCAACTCCACGTTCGAGTGGTGGAACAGGATCGATAACAAGAGACCTGTTTGCCAGATTGATAGCGAGAGCGGCGACACGCCTATGAAAAGTATCTGTCCTGCGCGCCAGGGAACAGACATCAGCAGTTCGCCGAAATGAAAGCGCAGGGCGGTCGAAACATCAAGGTCCAAATCTACGTGATGCGCCAGATGAAAACGCCAGAGCCAGGGAACGCGATGCGTCAGGATGTGCCATAGATACAGTGTGTAATCCAACAACAGAACCGCCAGTGGCACTTCCAGAAACACAGGCAAATGCAAACGTTTGAGTAGACCTAAACGCCGCCTTTCCACCAAGCTCGTAAGCGAATTAGCGACGGGCTTCTCTACTAACTGTATAACAAGGGCACCCGCAGCGGCGATTGCCAGATTCCGGCCCGTCCTGCGAAGTTTCGATTCAACCGGATGTCGCAAAGGCTGGCGTCGCTCTAGCAAAAACAGCAAGCCAAAGGTGCCGACGACGAGAGAACCGCTTATCCAGCCCATTAATTTCTTGATAGACATGATGTATTCCTGAAAGTTTCGATGTTACTGGCATCTGGCATAAGGCCACGAGCGAGCCGCCTCAACAGCAATCGCTCCCCGGCTCGCAGCACACAGCGCCTGACAAATCTGTCAGGTCATAATCCATACCTTTTGTCTCGCGCGGATGGCGCAAGGCCGACCGCTTGCAATCAAAAGCCCCGGCTTCTTCAAGCGGAATAGTTTCGAGCGGCTCCACAGGTATGATCTGATCCATATAAGGCGCACGGTTGTATATCTGAAAAGTCTTATCGCAGACTGCCATACGCTTTCCGCGCTCAAGAACATGACCGTCATCATCTATCACCTTTCGCCACGGGCCGCGATAGATTACCGCCTGCTTGCGCTCCCGGCAAGGCCCTTGCTTCCCTTTGTAGGCGATCACTGTGACGGAGCGAAACTCTATCCCCTGAATCGTGCGCCAGGGCGAATCTGCGCGTTTTACCACCTCCATGCCATAGAACCCTGCGCGGTCGAACGCTTCAAGAAATGTGTCTTCTCGAAAGGCTCCCGATACGCAGCCTGACCACAACTCCGGATCGCGCTGCAAGTCTTCAGGCACATCCTCATCGCTCACTATATCGCTTATAGCAACCCGTCCGCCACGCCGCAGCACACGGAACATCTCGGCGAAGAGCATATCTTTATCTTCGGGGCGGACCAGGTTCAACACACAGTTTGACAGGATCAGGTCTACAGAATCGTCGGCAACCAGCGGGCGCTCCTGCTTGAGTTGATTACAGAAGGCTTCAAAACCGGTCAGGTCTGAAACCGTCTGTATGGGATTTTCTGCCAAATATGATTCGACCAGCGTCAAATCAAGGGCCAAATCCTGAATTCGGCCCTTGCGGAATTCGACGTTTTGATAACCGATTCGCTCCCCGATTTCGAGCCGGTATTTTTCAGCAAGGGCAAGCATCTCGTCATTGGCATCGATGCCAATCACTCGCCCGCGCGGTCCCGTGATCTGAGCAGCTATGTAGCAAATCTTGCCGCTGCCGGATCCGAGGTCTAGCACTACGTCTCCCTCGCGCACATAGACCGAAGGGTCGCCACAGCCGTAATCGCGCTCCTTGATTTCATCGGGTATGGCGCGAAGGTATACGGAATCGTACTCGACCGGGCAACACAATTCATCCTGGCGTTCCTGCGCAGCCTGCGCATATCTTTCCCTGACCGCGTGCTCGGCATTCATCATCATCAGTCATCTTCCTCCTGTGCTCTTCGATTGATTGTTTCGCCTGACAACAGTAGCTGAATGGTTCGGTATGCTTATTCATCTGTACTCAATGAGATTTTGCGCGGCGCAGAAAGTCTCCTGCGCGATGGACAGCCCCTTCACCCTGCTCGCACTCCGCGCGATTTGATACTGCCCTGGCTGCCGAATACGCGTCTAGGGGAGAGAGCAGAATTATTATCAACCACAGTGGTACTGTAACGAGAATCGAGATGGTCTTCCTTGCAATGCGACTGCACAGGCCGGTTGAGTCGCTTATGGACATCCTTTCTACTAACTCACTGATTAGAGGCCCTGAGACCGAATGACGGAAGTATGGCGCGGCGCGAGGCTCTTTGAGTACTGAAGTCACATAATTCAGCGCCGATTGATTTGAGTTTTTAACCAGGAGGCCCGATTCACGATCTGAGTTGTATTCAAAAGGTATGTTGTCGGTTCGATCTTGCCGCACTCCGCACAAGCGGCAGAACCTGTCATCTTCAAACAACCCTCCACCACAAGCGTGACAGGCTATAATGGAGACCGTAACTGCCTGGCTTGTGTGATCCATAATGGCTCCTCGTTCCCTTTCGATATATGCTTGCTATGGCTTTTACCATACCTGCATACTCAGGTTACATCAAATCTCAAGAAGAGTATGTATGGCCCCTAACATAAAACCTGTCACACTCATTCGGGTGTCATCCGGCCATCACTACATTTCGGCGTCGGGAGTCGCGGTCGATCTGTTCTCTATTTCTTCTCATCTATTCTTTCGATATAGACGAGGCGAGTCCGGCTCGGCGTATCCTTCAATGTGAAGCGCACCCGGTCTCCAGGTGATATGTCTTTGAGCACATGGCTGTCTTCGGCCTTGAAGCGCATAGTCATTGCCTCCATAAACCCCTCGATTCGCTCGTGTTTGATAGCGGCGGCCATCCGGTCTTCGTCGAGCGAGACAACTTCCCCTTTGCCGCAGTAGTACTTGAGCGGCTCTTTCAAAGATTGATCTTTCTCCGTTTGAGCCGCCCCTTGAATAGTGATGATGGTCAGCATGGCCCCGGACAATAAAAGAACCATGCGCCATCCTGCGCGCGAGATATTCTTCATATCTTTTAATCCCGGAGGGGCGGCAGACTCTCCGCCCCTCTCGCTTGTTAGAGGACTAGGACTCAACCTCGATCTTTGAAATTTTAATCGTCTTACTCTTGGCGTTGACGTTGCCGGTTACTTTAACCTGCTGACCGGCGAATTCACGGACTTTTTCTTGCGAGCCTTTATCTATCGCGTAGACGACCTTGTTTTCGCGGTCTGCAAGGATGAATTTTCCTCCGGCTTCGATGCACTTCAGCGTGCATGCTTTTGCGTCGCCCATGTTCATCGGATGCTCCAGCCCGCACTGGCTGTCACCGATGTAACCGACTATGGTTTGATTGCCGCCTTTGACCTTCACGGCTTTTGCGGAGCAAGGGTTGCAGGGGTTTTGAGCCTTTTTAGAGCAAGGGTTGCAGGGGTTTTGAGCCTTCTTGGCACAGGGGTTACACGGATTCTGCTGGGCTGCCACGCTCGTCGCCGCCAGCAAAACAACTGCGAGCACGAATGAAAGTTTCTTCATCGGTTATCCTCCTGAAAATTTAGATAGTTTGATTTGCCATGACGAATAATCCTGTCTCTGCCGCTTCTATTCCCACCCTCATGAAAAATGTGACTTCACTGTGCTAATCCCACTCGCCTTAGTATGTTTTGAAACCTCTGGTCCGGGCGGAGCCTGTCAAAGGCCGGGCTTACTTTAATGTGGACCATCCCAGGCGAGCGGTCAGCTATTGCTTTTTTCAGCCACTCGATTGCGTTGTCTGAGTCTCCCAATCCCGCATAGACAACGGCTATATCGAAGGGCGAGACGTATTCTTGTTTCGACCGCTCCAACGATTCGTCAAGCAGTTTCTGTCCTTCGAGATTATTGCCAGATATCGAATAAGCATAGGCCAAACCAGCCCTATAGGATGACTCATTCCCCGATAGGTTTATCGCCTCTTTGTACTCTCGGATGGCCTCATCATTCATGCCTTTTTGCGAGTAAACATTTCCGAGGATGAGGCGTGCCGGGGTGGAATCAGGGTCCAGATTGAGAGTATTTCTTAATTGCTCTATCGCTCGTTCGTATTGACGCGCGAAGTAGAACACGCTGCCCATATCGGTATTTATGTCCGTCGAGAGTGGGTCAAGCTCGCGTGAGAGTTTTATTTCGGCCAGGGCTTCATCAAAGCGCGCCACATCGGCCAGATACATCGCGTACCAGTGATGCGCCGCCGCGTAATTCGGATTTAGTTGGATCGCCCTCCTAAACTCCCTCTCCGCGCCCGGCCAGTCCCAATCGTAATTATGTTTGACATAGGCCAGAGGAGCGTAAGCTTCGGCCAGCGTATTATCCAGGGCCAGCGCATTCTCTGCCGCCTTTTTCGCTTTCTGGAAAGTTTCATTTCTCTGTAGAGGATCGTGGGTTGCAAGTAATGCATAAGAGTCGGCCAACCCTGCGTAGGCCAGCGCGTATAAGGGGTCTTTTTCTACCGCTTCCTCGAAGTAAGCGATGCTTTCTTTAATGGCGTCTACGGTCTTCCGGTTCCATAAATAGCGGCCTTTGAAATAAAGCTGGCACGCCTGAACGTTATCGGTATGCTGTTTGGTCAGTCGCTTCTGCTCTTCGCCGGTCAGTCTCAGCTGCAATTTCCCTGATATTACCCTGGCAAGCTCACTTTGAAGGGAGAGCATGTCGGCCATCTTCCGGTCGTACCTCTCGCCCCAGATATGGCTATTGTCCTTAGCATCGATCAACTCCACGCTGATAATGAGACTGTCTCCGCGTTGAATCACCCTGCCGGTCAGCACCGCCTTGACACCCATCTCCTGCCCCACAACCTTCGGATTCATCTCCTTGCCTTTGTACAGGAAGGCCGAATTTAGCGACATCACCTTCAGGGTCAACGACTGCGAGAGGCTGTTGATGAGGCTCTCGGTGATCCCGTCTGAAATATATTCCGCATCCGGGTTCTGGCCGACGTTTGTGAATGGCAATACCGCGATCGAATCTATGGCCGCCGCCCTTCTTGGGAAATAAGCGTAGCCCAGCAAAACGATTACGACCGCCGCAACAAGGGATGCGATTTTCTTATAATGTTTTATTTTTGTGATTATATATTCAGCGCTCGATGTTGTTAGCGGCGCTGCAACTACGTTGCTTTGAAGCGCCGGAGGGTTGGTGCTGGGGGCAAT
>JAKEHD010000327.1 GCA_022615215.1 Blastocatellia bacterium | reverse complement strand
GGTCGCGTAATCGCGTGGTCGCGTAATCGCGTGGTCGCGTAATCGCGTAGCCGCTCATAAGTACGCTTCCGTCCGTTGCGCTTTCTACCTGATCTTGCAAAGAAGGAACAACGGACCAATGACGAAGGACGCCGGGGCGGCCTCACCTTCTATTATCAAGCGCGCTCAACAATACTTTTTTGAATCCGCGCTCGCGGCGCAGTTCGCACAGTGCCTCTTCCATCTCTGTCAACAAGCCGTCTGACGACCTGTTATGCTCTCGCTGCTCGGCCAGGTCCGAAGACAAGGCGCTTATCAGCAGTTCAAGCGATCCCACTTCATTTTTAAGATTGGATATTTCGTTCAGCATCGCCCACTACCTACCTTTTTTTGGCAAAGATATTTGGGAAGCTTTTAAGGATTGATTTGCTCAAGCGAACAAGTTGCGAGGGCCGTCATGGCCCCCTTCATTCCGGTCCTCGCAGCTTGCGATTATGTTTCGATAGCTTCTTTCAATTCGACAGCGGCCAGCGTCGCCCCCTTGACCCCGGCCGCTGTATATCTTTGAAGCTACGGTCTTGAGATTGAGCAACACCCGTGCCAGCCCACGCACCCAATTAGGTAGTATTAAGTCGTTTAAAACTTATGTGTAAGAGTCGGCCCATTCACCGGGTAACATATTATGGAATCTAGCAGATAACAAATTTCGTCACTATCAGCCGTCAGTCTTCAGCCGTCAGCCGTCAGCCCTCGGCTTTCAGATTGACCGAAGTAATGATGGCTAATGACCGAAGAATGACGGCTGAAGACTGATAGCTGATGGCCGATGCGATCAGGTGATGCGCACGACTATGACGGAAGTGTTGTCTTCGCCGCCGGCTGCGTTAGCGGCTACGACGAGTTCTTTGGCCGCAGCGTTCGGGTCGGGGTTGACCACAAGGATGTCGCGTATCTGGTCGTCGCTCAACATGCCGTTCAGACCGTCGCTGCAAAGAAGGAGGCAATCGCCGCCAAGGAGTTTGCGGCGGATGATGTCTATCTCGATCTGTTCGTCTGACCCTATCGAGCGGTATATGACGTTGCGGTAGGGATGAATGCGGGCCTCTGCGCGTGAGAGGCTGCCCGTGTTGACCATGCGCTGGACCAGTGAATGGTCTTCGGTCAATTGCTCAAGGCGGTCGCCTGAGAGCCTGTAACATCGGCTGTCGCCGACGTGGGCTATGGTCAAGACCTCGCCCACGACCATCGCTACGGTCACGGTCGCGCCCAAGCCCCGCGCTTCGGGGTTCGCGCGCGCGTAAGCCATGACTTCGCGGTTCGCGTGATTGACGGCCATCCTGAGCATCTCGGTCGTGGCCATCTCGTTGCCGTCTGCAACCGATAGGCGCAGGCCGCCGGTCTGCGTAGGGGCGGCGATCTTCTCTTCGCGCGTCGATTTTAGCGAAGCCGAGATGAGCTTTTCCGTCACCCACTCGGCGACCCCGCGCACGGTCACGCGCGAAGCCACCTCGCCCGCCGCTTCGCCCCCCATGCCGTCCGACACTATGTATATGCCTATCTGCGTCCGCACGGATTCGTAATACTGTGTGAGGTTGAGCGAAAGTACGCTGTCTTCGTTCAATTCGCGTATAAGCCCCACATCGGTGAAGTGACCGCTCTGAAGCACGACCGGAAGATTCAATTCCGTAAGCGCGTCTCGCAAGGCGGCCACGTTCTGAAATCGGTTTTCGGGGTCTTCGGCCAGGGCGCGGGCCAGTAATCTCTCGAAGTCGGGCATCACTGTGGCCACAGGGTAGAGACCCGCGCTCTCGCTCGCGCCGAAGCTTTCGCCCGTGAGCAGGAATTGCAGCAGGGCGCCTATAGAGTAGACATCGCATCGTTCATCGTAGACCGCTTCCGGGTCGAAGAGTTCAGGCGAGGTGTATCCGCGGCTGGGGTATATGGGGTCTTCGGCGACCTGTATCCCTGTTCGCCGCGCGCGGTCGAAGTTGACCAGGCGCGGGCGGCTGTCTATGTCGAGCACGACGCCATAAGGCTCGAAGCCGTTGTAGACCCATCCGTAATGATGAAACTGTTCGGCCAGCATGCAGAGATGCAACCCTATGGCGCGAGCTTCTTTCTCATCGGTCTGTTCGAGGTGGGCGAGCGCCTGTCCCTGCATGCGCTCGAAGGCAATATAAATGCTCTCGCCCTCGACCGAGTGTTCGAGCGGTTTGAACAGTCCGAACCGCTCGAAGGCGGCCCCCGCCTCTTCGAGGCTGCCCGAAGTCCTGCCGACAGGTCCATCGTCCGGGTTTCCGTCCGCGTTTATTTGCAACAGCCCGCCAAACGGCTCGCCGGGCGTGAGGCGCTGTTCTATAACCGTATAAAGATCGTCCTCTGCGCCCGATGTCGCCATGTATGCGTTATAGGTCGGCGCGGTCCATAGCAGGGATTCTATTCTGAATCGGTCGGCGATTATTTTACCGTCTTCGCATGGCGGCGGCGGCGGCGGCGTGAGGATCAAAGCCGACCCCATGCGGGAACCGCACGTCTGGCAGAATTGCGCGTCCGCCTCGTTATCGCCGCTGCCACAATTGGGGCAGACTCTGTTGAAATTGTTGGTCGGTTCGTTCATAACTTAAACGGTGAATTAGAATAGCACAAGCCGCGAGTAGTTTGAATCTGTAATCTGTAATTTTCAGCCGTCTGTCTTCAGCCGTCAGGGGTCAGCCCTCAGCCGTCAGGTCAAGTATTCAACCACAGATAACACAGATAACACAGATAAATTTTCTTCCTTCTATACTATCCATGAAATCGAAGAAAGAAATCTTTTGTAGAGGGCTTCTGCCTTCCACTGTGATCTGTGGTCAAAGCCAGCGCAGACTTATACGCTGATGGCTGATAGCTGATAGCTGTTTTGACAGAGATGTGCGCGGTCGGTATTATGAAGTTCGGACCTGTAGAGGTTGAATTCAGTGACAGTGGAGCGAGCCGGATTGAGTTTTTCGGGCCGTGAACGGATCGCACAAATCCTGCAAGATTATTGAAACCTGTTATAACTATGGGCCGTACAATCAAACGGTTGCAAGATCGCACCAATAAATCGGAGGATAATTCATTTTCATGTCATTGAGCCGCAAGAAAAAGACCATCATCATAGTGGCCGCTATAGTCGGCCTCGCTATGATCGTCATCCTATCGACCGTCCTACAGAGAAAAGAGGGCGAGTCGGTACAGACAGGAAAGGTAGAGCGCCGCGCCGTGCTCGAATCCAAAGTGACGGCCTCGGGTGAAATCCGGCCCGTCAAATTCTACAACCTGACGGCCGAAGTGCCCGGCCGCGTCGAGAAGATATACGTAAGCGAAGGCGACCCTGTCAAAAAAGGCCAGCCGCTCGTAGAGGTCGATGCCACACAAACCTCTTTCGCTGTTTCCGGCGCCAAAGCTTCAGTGGAGATCTCTCAAAAAGATGTCGAGAATCAAAGTGTCGCCGTTCAACAAGCTCAAAACAACATCAACCAGATGAAAGCCATGCTGGCCGCAGCCCAGGCCGACCTCGAACGCAACAAGGCCGACCTGAAATTTGCTGAAACCGAATTCAACCGCCACCAGCAACTGGTCGAAGAAGGCATCATCACTAAATCCCAGTTCGATTCGGCGAAGTCCAGATACGAGCAGGCAATCGCTGTGGTCAATGCTCAAAAGGCGCGCATAGATCAACTCAACGTGCAGGTGCGCGATGCAGAGCTTGGCGTGGAGCGCGCCAAAGCCGCGCTGGCTTCGTCCGAAGAGCGCGTCAAACAGGGACAGGCCCAGCTCAATCAGCAATTGGATCAGTTCAACAAGACGACCCGCCTCTCTCCTATAGACGGAGTGGTCTCAAGCCTTCCGGTCAAGGTCGGGGAATTCGCGCTCGCAAGCTTTTCGTCCACGCCCTTGCTTACGGTCGCCGATATGTCGCAGATCAACGCAGAGATACAGGTCGATGAAACCGACATAGCCGACGTTCAGGTGGGACAGAAAACCAAAGTGAAAGTCGATGCGCTCGGCGATTCGGAGATCGACGGCGAGGTCATCGAAAAAGGCGCTTCGGCCATAACTCGCTCAGGCCAGACCATCTCTTCTTCGAGCACGAGTTCGCAAGAGGCCAAAGACTTCCTGGTCAAGATCAAGCTCAATCCCACAGACGAAGTTCGCAACAAACTTCGGCCCGGAATGTCAGCGACCGCCGTCATCACCACAGCGACGGTCCAGAACCCGCTGACCGTTCCGCTGCAAGCGATAGTTCCGCGCGAATTGCCGAAGGAGGGCGAAGAGAAGAAAGAAGAAGGCTCGGCTCCTCCGGGCCGCAAACGCGAAGTCGAAGGAGTCTTCCTCTTCGACAACGGCCGCGCCCGCTTCAAGCAGATCGAGACAGGCATCAAAGGCGATCAGGATATAGTGGTCACAAGCGGGCTGAACGAAGGCGATGAGATAATCATAGGCCCTTACAAGTCGCTTCGCGCCCTGAAAGACGACGATCAGGTGAAGAGAGAAGCGGGAGCGGCAAACTCTAATTCGAAGTAGAGACCATCCCCCGCGCACAGGGGCCGCTCCCGACGGGAGCGGCCCCTGTGCGTGACATAAGGATTTCTTTCTTAACAAAGATTTCTTTCTTACGGATTTTCAGGCGACAGTGATCGATAAAGGTGAAGATATGATTGAAGAAGCCGTGCTCGAAAGAGAAAGGGCATTCGTCCCTTCCGTACCGAAATCGGATATAGTTATACGAACCGAAGAGTTGTGGAAGACCTACATCATGGGGGCCGAAGAAGTGCATGCCCTGCGCGGCGTCACCTGCGAGGTGCAGCGCGGCGAGTACCTTGCCATCATGGGGCCTTCAGGGTCGGGCAAATCGACCTTGATGAACCTTATAGGCTGTCTCGACACTCCCACTTCGGGCGAATACTGGCTCAACGGCAAGCTCGTGTCGGAGATGGATGATGACGAACTCGCTCACATAAGAAATAAAGAGATAGGGTTCGTATTCCAGACCTTCAACCTGCTGCCGCGCGCAACGTCGCTTCACAACGTCGAGTTGCCGCTCATCTACAACGGCACGCCGCGCGTTCAGCGAATAGAAATGGCCAAGAGCGCCCTGACGCGCGTCGACCTTGCCGACAGGATGATGCACAAGCCGAACGAGTTGTCGGGCGGCCAGCGCCAGCGCGTAGCCATTGCCCGCGCGCTCGTCAACAACCCGTCCATCCTTCTCGCAGACGAGCCTACGGGCAACCTCGATTCGCAGACCTCGCAGGAGATAATGTCGCTCTTCGACAACCTGCACAACCAGGGCCATACCATAATACTCGTGACCCACGAGCACGATATAGCCGAGCACGCCCATCGCGCACTTCACATCCTCGACGGCCGCATCAACCGCGACGAGCGAAGATAGCAGAATAGGTAGAGAACCGTAGCAGGCAGCGGGCAAGGGTGTTTCATCATTGCTCGCTGCCTATTGTTTTTGCTGTGACTTGTTATAATGGCTTGTGCGAGGGCTAGCCGCTCGCCCGGTCTATTATGAACAAGTTTATAGAGGCAGCCAAGATCGCCGTCTCTTCGATAATGGCGCACAAGTTGAGATCGTTTCTCACACTGCTCGGTGTCATCATAGGGGTCACGGTCGTCACCGCCGTAGCCACGGTCATCGAAGGCGCTAATGTTTATATAAGCGAAAAGATCGCCACGCTCGGACAAGGGGTCTTTCGCATTCAGAAGGCCAGCCTCACAGGCTTCGGCAACTTCGAAAAATTCCTCGAAGCCTTTCGCAAAAATCCGGATCTGACGCTCGAAGACCTCGCGGCGCTGCGCGAGTCGGTCACTCTCGCCGATCAAATAGGCGCGCAGGACGGCGGCTCGCGACAGGTGAAATACGGCAACGTCAGCCTCGACGCAGTAGGTGTGCAGGGTGTCACAGCGAACAATATTCTGCTATCGACCATAGAAGTGGCACAGGGCCGTTACTTCACCGAATCCGACCAGGAGAATCGCAGGGATGTATGCTTCTTGGGCGCAGACGTTGCCGACGGTCTCTTTCCGGCGGGCGACCCCCTCGGCAAAGAGATCAAAATAGGGCGCGACCGTTACACCGTCATAGGGGTGGCCGCGCGTGTAGGCTCGGTGCTGGGCATCTCGCAGGACAACTTCGTTCAGGTGCCGCTCACCACTTTTCTGAAAGCCTTCGGCCAGCGCAAATCGCCCACCTTTCTCATAGTCGTGCGCGCGCGCGATGGAGTGCCCGTCGAAGCGGTTCAGGATCAGGTGCGCACGATTATGCGTACACGTCACAAGCTCGATTACAATCAGCCGGACGATTTTTCAATCTCGAACGACGAAGTGACGCAACAACTCTTCGGGACGATAACGGGCACGGTCGCCTCCGTTGCATTTCCCGTAGTCGGCATATCGCTCGTGATAGGCGGCATAGTCATAATGAACATAATGCTTGCGACCGTCACCGAGCGCACGCGCGAAATCGGAATACGCAAGAGCCTCGGAGCCACGCGCCGCGATATACTCATACAGTTCCTTGTGGAAAGCTCCATGCTTTCGGGGCTTGGAGGTGTGATAGGGCTGCTGCTTGCCATAATCATAATGACCATAGTGGGAAGGATAGCGCCCGTGCCCGTAGCGATTCCCTTCTGGGCGCCGGCCATAGCCATCAGCGTGTCTACGCTCGTGGGTCTCTTTTTCGGAATCTATCCGGCAAGCCGCGCGGCCCGGTTAGACCCGATTACGGCGCTGAGAGCGGATTGAAGATTTGTCCGTTGTCCTTTGTCAGTCATCCGTCGTTATTTTGCTTTCAGACAAGACCCTGACATAAAGAGCAACGGACCACTGACCACTGACCACTGACTACGATGTACATTCAAGAAGTAGGCGAAAACATTTTAATGGCGCTCGACACGCTGAGGACGCACAAGGTGCGCTCGGCCCTCACTATGCTCGGAGTCATTGGCGGCACTATGACCGTGATCGCTATCTCGTCTTTTTTGACGGGACTGCGAGAGTTCGTGTTTCAGCAAACCGAGAGGTTCGGCCCTGATCTCGTGTTCGTCTCCAAATTCGACAATATAGGCATACGCTTCAGCCGCCCCTCGCAATCGGAGCGCACGCGAAAAGATTTGACCGTAGACGATGCTCGCGCGATCTCGGAGTTGCCGTCCGTGAGAGGGGCCAGCCCTACCATGTTCGTCGGGTCGTTCGCTCCGAGCGCAAGCCAGCCCGTAGTCAAGCACAAAGGCGTAGAGGCCAACCGTCCCATGATATTCGGCGTGTGGGATAACTACGACGACATACGCAATGTCTACATCAAAGAGGGGCGCTTCTTCACACGCACGGAACAGGAACGCAAGGCCGAGGTCGCCGTCATAGGTTCGGCAATAGCCGAAACTCTTTATCCGGGACTCACTCCCATCGAGCGCGAAATAGAGATCGAAGGGACCGTCTATCGAGTGATAGGAGTGATGGAAAAAGCGCCGGGCGATCTCTTCGGCGGCGACCCTGTGGAAGACCGTCAGATCATAGTCCCTTTCGATACACTGAAGAGCGCCCACCCCGAAATCGAAAACATCAGCATCACGGCAAGGGCCAATCCCAAACAGTTCGGGAGGATGATAGATGACATCACAGAGTTGATGCGCCGCCGTCGCGGAGTGCCCGCCGACAAGCCTAATGACTTCGGCGTGAACCTGCCCGGCAGCATCTATGAAGCCATAAGCCAGATAGCCGCCGTCGCAAGCCTCATAGTCTTTCCCCTGTCGGCGGCGGGGTTGCTGGTCGGAGGCATAGGCGTTATGAACATCATGCTCGTATCGGTCACAGAGCGGACGAAAGAGATAGGCGTCCGGCGGGCGGTGGGCGCGCGGAGGTCAGATATCGTATGGCAATTTTTGACCGAGGCGGTGACGCTCACGGCCGTGGGCGGGCTTATAGGTATTTTGATAGGCTGGCTTATAAGCCTGGGACTGAAACAACTGGCCCCGACTCTTCCATCGGTCGTTCCGCTTTGGGCCGTCCTGTTGGGATTTATCGTGTCCTGTTCGGTAGGTCTGGTCTTCGGTTTGTGGCCTGCTATAAAAGCTGCGCGCCTGGACCCTATCGAGGCGCTGCGGTACGAATGATCCAATCACGGGGCATTATGCCACAATGAAAGGTGGGGCATATCAACACTCTCGTGGGTAATTTTTCACAGCGCCAGGGCCGGTTCTTTGTGAGACGAAGGCTGCGCGCCGGACGATTTATTTACGGAAGGATTATCCAACAGCATCATGAGGCTGCACTCAAAGTCAGTGAAAGAAGAGACATATAGCACAGGTCTTATGCCTTGCGACGCGCGCTGATAAAGCATCTCTTCGTAGACTTCTATAACATCATCGCTCATTCTATCCCATATAATTTCCATTTCTTCGCTCCTTAAATCAGCGGTATTAACATCTTGCCTGAATATATAAGGCAATCTCTGTGCCGGTTTATTCCCTTGGTAGGGACTTGAGGTTTATTTCCTTGCCCGCTCTCTCATTCGCGGGCAAATCGGCCTTCAAAGAAGTCTGCTCCTGCATTCTGTGAACGAACACTTATGTTCGAATTTCATACATTCAGTGACAGCAAACCCTGCCTTATAAAATAAAAACGTAACAACTCAGCCGCGCGAGCGGCTGCCCGATTTAGCCGGGTCTTTCAGGGCACGGTGTCGGGTCGAACATATTTCGCGTCGCGTGAGCGACGGCTGAAATCAACCAGCGATTCAATCGTCGCTCGCGCGACGAGGTATATAATGCCTCGATTTGCAGGCCATAAATGACCTGCCTAAATTCAGCCGTCCCTACGGGACGCGCGGAGGCTGAGTCTAGTTGCATAAAAACATTGTGCTTGGATAGAACGGCCGCGCGCGGGTTTTTTGTCATCTTTCAGGTATGTGTCTAAGAGTTCAGAGTCCAGCATTCAGGCTGTTGGCGCACACTCTTTGCGTGGACTCTGAACTCTTACATCTTCAAAGCATCATTGCTTGCGAGGGAAACCTTCGGTCGAATAGAACAACGCCATGCATCTCAATCCTTCGAGTCCTTCTGATCGCGCCCTGCTTGAAGAGCTTCAGCGCGAGCCATCATCTTTTCGGCCTCCGCCTCTCGACCTGTTGCCTTTAACAGATGGGCGTAGTTCTCCATGCCTGTTATAAAATCGGGATGCTCCGGCCCCAATGCTTTCTCTATTATTTCTAGTGCTCGTTGATAAAGCGGCTCGGCCTCATCGTACTTGCCTTGATCGCGGTAGAGTGCAGCAAGGTTGTTCAGGCTTAGTGCGACATCAGGGTGGTTAGGGCCTAGCGCCTTCTTACGTATTTTAGGTGAGCGTAGATGAAGGGTCTCAGACTCGGCGTACCTGCCCTGATTATGGTAGAGTGCCGCCAAGTTGTCCGAACTTGTACCCACATTAGGGTGGTCTGGCCCAAGTGCCTTCTCCCAGATTTCAAGCGAACGTAGATAAAGCGGCTCGGCTTTATCATACTTGCCCTGAGCACTGTAGAGTAATGCCAAGTTATTGAGGATTGTGCCCGAGTTGGGATGGTTCGGTCCTCGTTCCTTCTCATTGATATCGAGCGAGCGCAGAAGAAGCGGTTCGGCCTCGGCGTATCTGCCCTGATAGTGGTAGAGTAATGCCAAGTTGTTTAGGCTTGCACCTAGATTAGGATGGTATGGCCCCATCGCTTTCTCTGTGATAGCGAGCGATCGTTGAAGAAGTGGCTCGGCCTCTTCATACTTCCCCTGAGCACGGTAGAGTGTTGCCAAGTTGTTTAGGCTTGTGCCTACATCAGGATGGTCCGGCCCTAACGCCTTCTCTCTTATTTCAAGCGAGCGTAAGTAAAGTGGTTCGGCCTCATCGTATTTGCCCTGAACGCGATAGAGTACTGCTAAGTTGTTTAGAGTGTTTGCTACATTGGGGTGGTCCATTCCCATCACCTTCTCATCAATGTCGAGCGAACACAGATAAAGCGGTTCGGCCTCAGTGTATTGTGCGCGTTCATAGCAATATACACCTGCCGTGTTCAGAAGCCGTGATGCTTCCTCGAAAGTGAAATTCCATTCCGCGATAAGCTCCGCAGCAGCTTTCGCGTGAGCGAGCAATCGCTCGCATAAGGGCCAATGCTCGTACTCTGGTTTCGGGAATGCTCGATTCAACGCCCGCACCGCGCGCTCGGCCCACAGGCGCTGTGTGTCGGTGTCCATTCTTGATTTCAGAACAAGCTGCACCATGCGATGTATGCTGTATGTTCGTGATTTCAGGTCGCGGCGAATCAGAGAGTATGCGGTGAGCGGCTCAAGCAGTTCATCGAAGACGAGCGGGTCTGTATCGACACCTGCAAGCGCCGAAGAGATCGCCGCGCCGAGTTCCGTCGCGCCGAGGGTTATCAGTTCGAAAGGTATTTTGTCAGCATGAAAAAAGGTGCTCGCGCGCAACAGGTCGGCCGCTACCGTTGAGGTTTGCTCTACGCGCTCAAAGTTCAATGACCACGTTGTAGCGACCGATGCGGGATATGCTCCCATCACCGGTCCCGATTTTTCAAGCAACTCTAATTTGCGCTTGTCGTAACTCGAAAGATAATCCCGAAAACTGCAATCCAGCTTTTTGATATAAGCTCCAGCCTGTTCGAGCGCAAGCGGAAGATAATCCAACTCCTCTCCAAGCTGTTTCATCGCCTCCGCTTCTGCTGATTCGAGATTTGCGCGCCCCGTGCGTTTGAGGAAAAAATCGCTGGCTTCATCAGGCTCCAACTTCATCAATTCTATGGGACGGGCGATTCCGAGCCGGTCGAAAACTCTCGCCCTCGAAGTCAGGATGATATGCCCCTCGGAATTCACAGGAAGATACTCTTCAACAAGCTCAGGCTCATCGGCGTTGTCGAGTATGAGCAGCCAATCGCTGTTGCTTTCGAGCCATCGCCTCACGGCGGCGACCGCGAGGCTTGATTCCTGAGCGTTGCTTTCAGGCAGATTCAACAAGGTCGCTATCGCAAGATAATCCGAATTCAACTCCGTCCGCGAACCCGCCCTCGCCCAAAGCAGCGCCCTGTATTGATCGCGTTGCTCGTGCGCGTATTCAGCAGCGGTCTGAGTCTTGCCCATTCCGCCAAGCCCTGTGAGCGCCGCTTTGCCGTTCGCTGTGAGAGCATCGCGCAGTCGCTTTAAAATCTCTCTGCGCCCTGAAAAGTACCGGTTGTGCGGGTAGGGCAAATTCTGAGGCCGGAAGAAATCCTGTGTTGCTTTCTTCGCTTCCAACGGCCGTATCTTGCCCAACTCCGGCTTCACTACGCGAGGTTGATCCGTGAGATGCCGGTAAAGCGATTTGTAACCGTCCTCGGCGCTGAGGTCGTAACGCGATGCTCCGCGAATCGGGACGGGAATATGTTCTGAATCATCGGATGAAAAAAGCACGGGAATGAATCTCGTGTTGTCGGCTTCGGTGTCATAAAGTTCCTGAGTGAGTATGGCCCCTTCCCATTTGACGCCCAATCCTTTGCCGGGGGCTTCCTTGCCTCTGAACCGCAGGTTGTAAGTTTCTGTGCAGACTACGAGAACGAAGTCCGTCTCGTCGAATTGATTGAGTGTCCATCGCGGCCATCCTTCGGGAGGCGACACCTCATACTGATCTATGTGGCAATCGACACCATCGGCGCGCAGGCGGTCAGAGAGCGCCAGCACTTGCGCCTGATGTTCGGGTGAGTCGTGACTGTAGCTGATGAAGACTTTTGGCGGATGTGTTTTTCTCCTCACTTCGGAAAGCTTGCGTTTCAGCTTGCGTCTGAGTTCTTCCGCTTCCCTCTCCGCCCCCGCTTCAAGGAGCGCCTCGACAGCAGGGTCGGCCAGACTGCGGCGAATCTCCTCTACGGGCGTTCCCTGTTCGAGCGCCCTTTCGACTCTTGCAACGAGGTCTGCGGAACGCTTGCGCGCGTCTTCTATATTCACCGCTCTCCCGCCGGTCTGTTCGAATATCGAACGGCCTTCGGAAGGAGGCGCGACCTCTTCAGTAAGGTGAAGGCGGACTATGAACCACGAATTCAAATCGGGCGCGAGGCGGATGAATTCTCCGGCAAAGCGCGCGGGCATCCACCATATCTGGCGCAAAGGCGGGGCGGCAAGAATTTCACGATTGAAATTGAGTATCCTGAGAGACGCTTCAAAAGAATCGCCTTCGGGAAAGGCTGTCGAAAATCCCGTTATGGATACGACTCCCGCATCGAGCGACTTCAATCGCTCTACGAGACCGCGCACCACATCGGCTGCGGGTTTATTTGCAGGAAGTTGTATCTCATGAAAAGGAGTGTTGGTTTCGGCAAGCAGGAGGCGCAGTCTGTTTACGGCTTGCGACCGCGCGAACTCGGAATCGAATTCGGCGCGCGCCAACCCTTTGGGCGCACGCTTGCACCAGATATTCAGGCGGGCGACTATTTCCTCGATTGATCCTTGCTTCATCGGATTTCATTCAGTTGCGTTTTTTAAACCGAGCCTTATGAGATTAGCGCGCCAAGAATGGGACGCGAATCGCAGCGGATGGGCACGTATCAGCGAAAATCCACCTTCATCTGCATTCTATCAAAACTGATTACTCTACATATCCATTGACCCCATTCTCGTATGATGAATGTCAGCCAGCAGTTTATTGGTTTAAAAGCTCACCTTCAAGCTGAGTTGCACACTCCTGGGCCGTTGCGAGCGCCGGGGTAATAGAAAGTCCTGGTCGTCTCTGTCTATGAACTCAGAGCCGAAGCTGAATACAGTGTTGTTGAAGAGATTGAAAACGTCTACGGCCGGGCGAAGGGTTATCTTCTCTCGAACCGCGAAGGTCCGCGAGGCTCGCAGGTTTATCGTCCGCGTGCCCGGTCCCCGTCCGTAATTTCTCGGCAGATTTCCATTAGACCCGATGGGCGCAAGCTCTAATGCCGCTTTCACATCGTCAGCCGCCTCGCTCCCCGGACGCCGCCACTCGGGGCGGCCTATCTCGCGTATGAAATTCGGCCGGTCGTTTTGTATGTCGTTCAGATTGCGGTCGACGCCTGAGCCTATGTTGAATGGTCTCGAAGAACCGAAAGAGATTATGGGCGCAAGCTCAAGCCTGATGCGCGGAACCTCGAACTGTCCGCTCACAGTGAAACGATGGCGCTGGTCCTGAAGCGCGAGCGAACGCTCTGCCCTGCGGTCGAACAAGTCCTGCGGCGAAGCGGTGTTGGTCACGCCCTCGTCGATGAACTTCGACAAGGTGTATGCGGCGCGAAGTCGCGCTATGCGACCTAATGCGTATCTCACCGAAAATACCCCGCCGTGATAAAAAGAATTGCCCGTCGCTTCCAATAACTCGACCTGCGTAAGCGTGGGGTCCGGGCGGAGAGGGCGAACGGCTCTGAGCGCAGTAGTGACATTCGACGAGCGCGGCGCGTTGAGTCCGAGTGTGATGAGGCGAATTCCGTTTACGACCCTTATAGCACCCGGAGTCGTCGTTGTGCTCGCGCTCAGATCGAAGCGCACTACATCCGCGTTCGCGCCCGTGAGGGGACGGCTCCCCGATGCGTCGCGGCGATTGTCAAAATCACGACTGAGCAGATATTCGGTGAAGCTTGCAAACCCTTCGGGCAATACCGGCGCGTTTATGTTGCTCTCGCGCCAGAGATGCGCGCCGCGTGTGAAAACATAATCTGCTGTGACTACGAGGCTCTTGCTCAGTTGGCGTTCCAATCCAAGCCCCGATTGTATCGTGTAGGGGATTTCGAGGTCGGGGCTTATGCGGCGCAGAAATTCCGTTTCCAACAAGCCGAACCTTTCGGCCAATTGCCGGTCTGTGATAGGGCCGGGAAACTGGACCGCCGACAGCACTTCGGGCGTTATGTCCGAATCGACCGTCAGGGCCGAACTGCCGAGCGTGAAATCATCGATGGTCCTGAGCAGCGCGCGGTTATAGAAGACGCCGAACCCTGCGCGCAGAACGGTCTTGCCCGCGCGGCTGCCCGAAATTTTGCCGCCGAACGGATCCCAGGCGATGCTTATGCGAGGGCTGAAATTGTCGCGGTCATCGAGGATAGATTCGTTGTCCCACCGAAATCCCAGCGAGAGCGTGAAGTTCGGCCTCACTCGCCATTCGTCCTGAACGAATAGACCCAAGACATCGTTTCCGAGTCGGCTGCTGGTGTCGAACCGTTGAATGAAACGACTCGGAAGATTCGAGAGGAAATCCGAGACGGTCTCGAACGTGTACTCGCCGCCGGTCGCAAAAAGATCGGTGAAGGCCGAGCGCACCAGTTGAACATCGCCGCCCATTTTTAAATTATGATCTCCGATGGTGATCGAAAGTGTGTTCTGAATCTGAGTGCGCCGCTCTTCACGCGCGAATCCCGGCGAAGACGCTGAACCTGTGAAAGAACCTGCCACTACACGGCTCGGCTCCTGGATTATGACGCCTATCGAATCCGTATCGGTGCGATTGCGCGGCAGCAATCGAGAGAACTGGAACCTCGCCTGATTGATAGCGCGGTCGGAGAGGACGAAATTATCGCTCACGCTTATGGAATCCGAGTCCCGCCCTCCTACAAGCAGGGTCTCGATCAAACGCGAGCCGCCCGGAAAGCCCCGCTTGTTTGCGCCGCGCGCGATGTCGAATCGAACGGTGGCATTGTGCGATTGATCGAAGTTGAAATCGACTCGCACGCCTGCGAGGTTGCGGGTCTCAGGAGTGGAAATCTCATCCTCGAATAATCCCACCTGACTGCCCGCGACCGGCGCGCGCGTAGGCAGCGGCAATGGAAAAAGCGGATTCATCTCTGTGGGCACGAAGGCGCTTATCTCGGCGAAGTCGCTCACGTCGAGCCGCTCGTAGTTGGCGAAGAAGAAATATTTATCCGGCCATAAGGGACCGGAAAACGATGCGCCTTCTCTAAGGCGATGCAGAGGCAAGCGGCCAACTTTTCGCGCGTTGCGAAAGTATGTGTTGGCGTTCAAGGATTCGTCTTCGAAAAAGAATACAGCCTCGCCGCGATAGCGGTTCACCCCTCCGCGCGTGCGTATGTTTATTCGCCCGCCGGATGCGCGGCCATACTCGGCTGCGTATTGATTCGTTATGATCTGCACCTCGGCCACAGATTCCGGGCTGAGCGTGATCCGCTCACGCGCGCTACGGTCGTCGTTGTTGTCGAGTCCGTCTATGGTGATGTTATTCGAAGTCGCGGGCGCGCCCGTCAGCGAAAGCAATCCCGCTTCTTCCGGTGTGCCGCGCAAAAAGACGCCCCGGCCCTCATCGGCCAGGTCCGCGACGTTGAGCGGCGCTTCCGCCACGCCTCCGAGCAAAAAGACGAGTTCCAGAGGGTCGCGATTTATCAGGGGGAGCGATTCCAGGTCGCTTCGAGTCACGGTATCCCCGACGACCGTGCGTGTAGTGTCTACGAGCGGCGCGTCCGATGCCTCTACGGTGATCTGCTCGCTTACGCCCGAAGGTGAAAGCGTGAAATTCATGGCGACGGTGCGGCCAGCGGTCAGTCGTAGTTCCGCGCTCTCTTCCTGCTTGAAGCCATCTGCGGTCACGCGCAATTTGTAATTGCCCGGCCCTGTCACGACGATTCGATAGCGGCCTTCTTCATCGGTAACAGACGCCCGCTCGACCCCCGTGCCGAGGTGACGGACGATCACCTGAGCGCCCGCTATCAGGGCACCGGTGTTGTCGCGCGCGATGCCTTCGAAGATTATGTTGTCGAGATCATCCGCGCGAACCGTCACAGAGAGGAGGAGCAAGATTATGCATAGAGAAATTGCTGGCGCTGTTTTGCGAGAGCGCAATAGCGAACTCGGTGAGGCGATTATCACTATGACACCTCCGACAAATTCTTGAGGCCCGGCCTGTTACAAAGGAATGTTCTATTACTAAACCGTGCGGAATGCAAGCCGTGATGCGTGATTTGTCCTTTGTCCGTGGTCCGTGGTCCGTAGCCCGTAGCACTTCTTGACCACAGATAACACATTGCGCAGGGGTGCAGGGG